>JBGVTM010000342.1 GCA_041862535.1 Candidatus Neomarinimicrobiota bacterium
AGATAACGGAGGAACTCGTCAGTGGCCAGGTTGTAGCTAAGCCGGGCGGCGTATAGACGGCCCATGTCCGGCGCAAAGAAACTGGAATCACCCTTTATTTCCCTCAGGTGCGTGAGCAGATCGGTACCTTCATCAGTCAGGTTGTTGGCGAAAAGATGCGTAAGGACAAGCCGCTCGGCCATGTGGTTATTTGGGTACTGCTGGAGGATGCTTTCCCAGGTTAGCAATGCCTGGTTCTTGTTACCCAGGGCAAGCTGGACGTCTCCCAACTCCACCAAGCTCTGGATATCATTCGGTTGCAGGCGCAGGTGGTCGTTGATGACTTGGAGTAGCTCACTATACTGGGCGGAGTTTCGTAGCACATGTTTTAGCCGCTGGTAATACCGGATATTGCCGGGGAATTCCTTAACCAGGCGGGAATAAATCGCCAGGGCCTGTTCAGTGTTGCCGGATTGCTCCAGCTTGAGGGCGAGGTTGAATGACTGTTCCGCTTCCCGGATGGCCTGGCGGCTTTGAGGTAATCCTACGGATACTCCGGCGGCGATTATCATCAGCATCCATAATAAGTGTGTTGTTATCACTCTGGTCACGGCATCTCACTCGTTTTGGGCCTGCCAGCTGGTTAATTGCTGGAAATAGTTCTGGATGATGACCTGGTAATCCTGGGAATAGCCGGTTCGCAAGGCCTTATCCATAGCCTGCATGATGAGGTCTTCCCGTTCGCCCAGGTTGGCGGGCAGACCGGAGGGACCGGCATAGGTCAGGATTTGGGTGGGAGCCTCACCCTTGCGTTCCTCCTTGAAGTCTTGGACGGTGAGTGATTTTTGGCTATCCAGCAAACGGGTCACGATCTTTTGCTGCCGTTCCAGTGTCTGGCGCGTAACCCGGCGCCGTTGAAAGTCTTTGATTACCTCCTCCATATCCTCAAGAGCCTGACCCAGGCCACCCTGACGGCCACCACTCTGGGTGGGGAAGTCTTCCAGGACTTGTTCCAGCACCTGAGCCAGCTGCCGTTGGCGGGCCTGCAGGCGGCGCATGAGCTCGATCCGCGACATGGCGGCCATTTGCCCCAGCTGCATGCTCAGAACTTGATCATTCAGCCCTTGTTGCCCCTGGGTGAGGTTTTGCATTCGTTGCAGGAATTGTTCATACCCGGAAGCGGAACCGCTCTGCTGCATCACGGCCATGGCGTTGTTGAGGGCCATAGCTGTCTCATTGAGGGCTATCATGCCCTCCTGCTGGGCTTTCGCCGCTCCCCGGGGATCGTTGGCCTCCAGGCTCCCCACGGCCTTATGCATAGCAGCATTGGCGCGGCCCACCGTACGGCCTACCTCTGGCGTGATGTAAAATGACTGGTGGCTCAAGGCGATCAACTGTTCAATGAGTCGGGACATCCCTTTCACAAGCAGGTGCTGCCGTTCCGCAGCCTCCCGCACTCGGGGCGAACTGTGACTCATGTGCTCGGTTGTTAGAAACAGCTCCTCCTGCTGTTTTGACATGGCCAAAACGCCGCTCATGATCCGTTGAAAACGGGCCAGCATCTCACCAACCGTTGCCAGCTGGAACTGTTCCCCAATAGCAGCGGCCTCATTCTGAAGGGCCTGCAGATGGTCCCTGCTTTCTTGCAGGTTGGCCTGGCTGGCAGTCAACTGCTGATTTTGGAGGGCCCCGGTGCCCCGCTGGAGGCTGCCCTCCGTTTCCTGTGTCAGGTTGGCGTCGCGCAGGTTGTGGAGCTGTGAGGCGGCCTGGGGGCTGTAGGGTTCTACGGCTTCGGCGGCCTCACGCATGGTTTCCTTGACGGCCTCCAGGGCTCGTTCCTGCTCCTCGTGGCGGGCAGCTAAATCCTGCAAGCTCCGTGAAGGCTCAGGCGCTTCTCCACTTCGGGATCGTTTGTCTTCAATGCTATCCTGACCTTGCCCTTCGGCGGCGTTGTTCAGCTGTCTCAACAGTTGCTCTTCAATTGCTACCATCCGCTCCAGCCGCTTCACTATCTCATCCATTTTCATCTCTGCCAGGGCTAGCCGAAAGATATCCAGGAAGCGGTCAAGCTGGGCTTCAAACTCACTGGCTTGAAACTGCATGTTCTGGAGAGCGTTCTTAAGCCGCTCGGGATCCATGTTCTGCAAGGCCTCCCTCAGCTGGGCCATGGCTTCCTCCAGCTCCGGGGTCATGATTTCTTCAAGCAGATTTTGAAGCTCGTCGTACTTCTCAAGCAGTTCATCGCTGAAAAGACTATTTTCCTCGGCCTTCGTTCCCAGCTCCTGGATTTGCTTCTGAACCGATTCCATAGCTGCTATTACCTCTTCCAAAGTCTCCAGGACCTCCCTGCCTTTCTGCTGCTGCTCCCAGGAAACGTGCTCCTCGTTGCGGAACGCAAGTTCCATTTCCTCCAGGAGGGCTCTCACCTCCTCCAAGTCTTCCAGCACGGTTTCGGCAGTAGAAGCAGCTTCGTCGGAGCTCTCAGCTACCCGGGCGAATAAATCCGTTAGGGTCGGGACACGGGCGATCAGCGTACCGGAGACGGCCCTTCCCGGACCAGTGATGATATTGTTATCGTCGACTGTGATGTGGAAATTGACCTCGTCACCCGGTACCAGGTTAAGCTCGCCCAGCTCCCAGACATGCGTCACGCGCTGGCTTTTGTTGGCAGGCAGCAGCTCGGGAATGATGTGGGTGTAGATCTGATCATCTGGTGTGAGGTACTCTGGGTGATGGAGTTCGAAGGTCACCTGAGACCGGCTGAATCCAAAGTCATCAGAGACATCGAACTGGATGGGTACCATCATTGACTCGTCCAGGTCAACTGACACTATAGGTAGAATAACCGACAGCGTAGGGGGATAGTCCGGCAGGGCGGTGAAAGTGTAATGAATGGGATTGGCGTTCGTCACACCCCGTTTATCAACCACCGAAATGGTCATATCAGTAGATCGCTCAAGGGTAAAACTGCCTCGGAGCGTATGGCCATCAGCTGAAATAGGTATCTCTTCCTCGCCTAGATTCATGGTTGATGATTTCAGGGGCAGAGTGGTAGTACCCCGCAGATGGATCCGACTGCCGATGAGGGCAGTAATGTCGGCTACATTCCCTCCCATCTCTTCGGATGGTTCTCGGGTATACTCAGGTGGCGTGATCTTGAATGTCAGCTCCTCAATAACCGGACGGTCGATAATGGTAATAGTGTGAATCCGGGAGACTATTTGATCCCATGGTGAGAACCAAGCCCGGTTTGTAAACCTGGCATGGTAACGGAGATCGTCCTGCATGTTTTCTAATCGATAGGTGTAATGGTCTCTCACCAGGGGGAGACTGGTCGTGTGAACCTGGCCATAATAGTTATCCCAAACCAGGTCCACGGCTGGTGGTGCGGCACCAATGGCGGTGAAGACCACCTCTGCGGTGTCTCTCCCCAGGATTTCCATGTCTCCCGTAAGGGAGAGGAGAATAAACGGGGTTGGGACGGGGTACTCCAGGTCTGGGTGCACCAAGCGCGCTGTTGCCTGGACCATGGATCTGGGTGCGACGGCCCACGTCAGTACTAGCAGGATCACGACAATCCCCACGAGGCGCACTGGTGGTAGATACCGCCGGGGGACTAAATCATGGAAATCGAGTTCATGGAGCCGTTGGGCCACCACTCGTACCGATTCGATGACCAGGTCGGTGTTAGCACTGGACTCTTCAGCGGCGAGGCGGCGCTCCAGCTGGAGCGCATTCAGGAGCCGGTCGGGTGAGGAGGCCAACCGGTTTCCCACGCGGGCGGCAATGGAATCCATCTGGACCCATGGCCACCAGCCGCGCCAGGTGCCCAGCCACCGCAGGATAATTACAAGTACCAGTAGCAGGATCAGATCCACCAAGCCCCACATGATCACTGTCCGCGTAGTGGTGGATAGGTAAAGTTGGCGTTCATACCACACGCCCGCAGTGAACACGGAGGCCAACAACATGGCCGACAGAAGCAGGTCGCGCCCTAAAGTGAGGCGCGCCAGGTGTGAGCGGACTCGCCGAAGAGTACGCTGGATTGGCCGTTCGGTCATCACCGGCTCAGAGCGTAGGCAATGATATTGGTCCCCATTTTCAAGGCTGCCTCGCGTAGTTCAGGCGACACGTCGTGCACCTGTGGGTCTTCCCAGCCATCACCCAGATCGCATTCATAGGTATAGAAAACGATAAGCCGGCCTTCATGGAACAATCCCAGTCCCTGAGGTCGTTTGCCATCATGCTCGTGAATCTTGGGCAGCCCGTCGGGGAAGGGGAAGACAATGTTGAAAATGGGGTGATCGGGGGGTAGCTCCACCCAGTCCTTGTCGGGAAACACTTTATTCATTTCTCGCTGGAAGGCACGGTCCATGCCATAGTTGTCATCGGCGTGAAGAAACGCCCCTGCAACAAGGTGCGACCGCAACAGAGCTGCCTCTTCATCAGTGAAATGGATATTGCCGTGGCCCGTCACATAAAGATAGGTGCTCCCCCAGAAGATATCCTCGCCGATTGCCGCCCTGGCTTCCTCAGAGGCGATGCTAATACCAGTCTGTTCTCTGGCATAAGTGATCAGATTAGGTAGGGAGCTGGGATCGCCGTACCAGTCACCCCCACCCCCATACTGGAGCCTGGTGATGGTTAGAGCGCCCGGCATCGTTTGGCCCCAAACGGGGATAAATAGCAGGGGGAGAATCAAACTTACGATCCGTTCGCAAGGTAAAAGGCTGACCAAGCAGCCTCCGGGATGCCGGGTTCGCCTAGCCATAGCTCTCCCGGAAGAAGGGTGGCTCAGTCTGCAAAGTAGTATGTTCAATTCCCCACTGATCCCTTAGATAATTCTGAGTTTCTCGGAGGCACTGGGGCCAATGTCCTGATTTGACGCATTCATTACTCAGTTGAATATGGGCACTTAGCGCCAGTACTCCCGACGAAATAGACCAGATATGTAAATCGTGCAAGTCCTCAATATGTTCCCTGGATTTAAGCGCTTCCTGGACCTGGTGGTAGTCAATTTCAGGGGGTGTTCCTTCCATGAGAATATCGATAGATTTCATGAGTAGGCGCCATCCCCCGCGGAGAATGAGGACGGCGATAAGTACGCTGACGAGAGTATCTATCGGGGTCCAGCCGGTAAGAAGGATCACCCCACCAGCTACCATAGCCGCGATGGATCCCAGGGCGTCGGATATCATATGGAGATAGGCCCCTTCCAGGCTCAGATTAGCCTGACGCCCCGGACGCATAAGCAAGGCGCAGCTCAGATTGACCATGAGCCCCACCGTGGCGATGGCCAATACCGGTCCTCCGGGCACGGGTTGTGGGCTGCCAATGCGGTGGTAAGCTTCCACTAAGATATAGCCGCACAACAAGATGAGGGCCATGCCGTTGACCAGCGCACCGAGGATTTCGGCCCGTAGGTAGCCATAGGTGCGGCGGGGATCTTTAGGCTTCAGGGCCAGCCAGCTGGCAAAGAGGGCCAGGCCAATGGCACCTACATCGGTGAACATGTGTCCGGCATCGGAGAGGAGGGCCATAGAACCAGTGACCAACCCGCCACCCAGCTCCACAAGCATAAACGTAAGGTTTAGACCAAAAGCCCACCAGAGAACGCGGTGATATCTGTGCCGCTCGTCTTTAGATTGTTGTTGACGTGATACTGCGCTCATATTTTTTAAGCTACAATTTCCTGGGTGGATCAGTTAGATGTTTCGCTGCGGCGGTAACCGCAGGGGGATTAGTTTTTGCTGCTTGGCTGGGGCTGAACTTGGTTGCGGCCGTTCGCTTTAGCCTCATAAAGCCACTGGTCGCTGCGGTTAATGAATTCCTCAACAGTGGAATCGCCTTGATAATCCGCTACGCCGATGCTGACGGTAGTACCTTTTATCACTTGTCCGTTGAAGTGTAGAGCTAGTTCGGCCACCCGTTTCCGGAGTTTTTCGGCTAGAACCAGGGCTTTGATCAGGCTGGTTTCAGGGAGAAGGACCAGGAACTCTTCACCTCCATAGCGGCCTACGAAATCGCTGCCGCGGGTCTGCTTCTGCAGGATTTGGGCTACTTCCTTAAGAACGGTATCGCCAGCAACATGTCCATAGGTGTCGTTCACTTGTTTGAAATGATCGATATCGATCATCAGAATGGAGAGATTGCGATTGTAGCGCTTAGTACGCTGGGTTTCAAACTCGACCTGTTCGATGAGGGCGCGCCGTGAGAGAATATCGGTAAGAGCATCATACATGGCCATACGAGCCAGCTCTTCCTGCAACCGTTCCTTCTCTTTGCGCAGGTCCCATTTCTCCCTGGCATTCACGAGTGACTTGGTCAATTGGTCGTAGGTGAGGTAGGTTTTGGGGATGTAATCAAGGGCGCCACTTTTCATGGCTTCTACAGCAATCCGCTCGTTTCCGTCCCCGGTAATGATCACTACCGGGGCTATGTCCCGTTCCTGGATCTCCTGTAGCCACTCCATACCCGATTTTCCAGAGAGCGCCAGGTCAAGAATGACCACCTCCGGTGGGTGCCTGACCAGTTCTGAGTCCATCTGCTGGGTATTACTCGCTTCCCTGACAGTAAAGGTAATTTCCCGGGACTGTCCCAAAATACTGCTGATAAATTTGCGGTATTCCTTATTATCGTCATAGATTAATACTGCAAGAGATTCGATACCATTCGGTTTGCCATCTTGACGAGCCCTTCGCACAGGCATGGTGGTTAGTATACTTTAGATCTGGTTCGAAATTAGATAATAAGTGCTCTTGGCACGTTTATAGTGAATAATAATAATATATGCACCGATTGGAAACATCATTTTTTATCCTTAAAGTTAACACAATGACCAGCATACTAAACGTTTCACCGGGCTCTCAAAGCCATTCCATCTCAGCTTCGCGCCTCATTGTAGGCCTGGTATTTATGGCCCTGCCAGTGGTGGCCTCCGGGCAAACGCACCCCTGGCGACCTAATCCTATCGTACGGTTTTGGGATCTGCGGATCAATCCCCTGGAATTCCGCATCCCGGTTCTAGTGGCGCCCTTTGATGTCAAGGCCGGTCTGGTCCCCTATGGTGGACCGGATATGTTCCAGGCCTTCCCACTGTCGCTCTTCCAGGGGGATCAATCTGCGGTCCTTCTGGACAGCACCGAGTCGGAGATCACGTCTATTCGCACTCTCTTTTCCCGGTTTACATTCGTCTATGATCTGGATTTAGTAAAATTCAATCCCTTGCACCGTTTTTTGCCCTTCAGCTTGCTGGATGTCATGGTGGGAGTGGCTCTCCGGACCAACCAGATTCCTGTTTCCCCTTCCTTGCCTGGAAACTGGCCGGAAGGTGACTTCGAGTACCGTTTTGCACCGGTATTCCATCATGCACTGGTGAATATGACCATCGGTTACCAGCGCTCTGAGAAACGGTACGTCTACTTCCAGCTAACGCGGGGCATTGCCACCGGGAGCGTCTACCGCGCAAGCATTATCAAGCACTATCTGAAGGGTTCCGGCACCAGCTCCGACTTCGCCGTGGGGATAAAATTTTTCCGTCCGGGAGCCGGGAATATCAGGTATATGCTGGGTGCGGAGCTGCGCTACCATGGTCTGGATATTCCCGAGCTGGCAGACCCGGATCATATCTCTCCCATCGAAGGACTCCAGATGCGTTATCTGGGACTATTCTTTACCTTTGGCGCGGTTCTGGGCGGCCGAACCACTACCGCCGACCGGGCTAAGCAGGACCTGTATCGCGGTGATTACATGGCTGCTGAGGATAACCTGCGTGCCTTCCTGGATCGCCATCCGAAACATGGCAAAGTACGCCGGGCGCGAAGACTGCTGGCCCTGGCGGAAGAACTGGTTCCCTACCAGCAGGTCGACCTCGCCCAGGCTATGCAGGAACAAGGTCGACTCCAGGAAGCGCTCCGCTGGCTCGACCGGGCTGAGGCCAAGGCCGATTCCACCCTCATGCCTGCCATTGTGAAGGGAAGGGCGGAAATCGGTTATATCTACCTGCAGCATGCCGACAGTCTACTGGTTTGCAACGACCTGGAGAATACGGATCGGATCCTGCGCACCGCCCGTCAGCTGCTACCGGTAGAAGAGGACCTGGTGGATCGGTTTGATGCCGAGCTGCTCATCCGTCAGGGGCATAACTTGCGCTCACTGGGCGCTTTTACGGCGGCCCTGAAGAAATACGACCTTGCCATTGCTGCCGACACCTCCCGCAAGGTGGAGATTGAAGGCTATAAAGTACGGGTGGCTGAGGACCTTTTAAAGGAAGCCGAGATAGCCGCCGACCGCTCCGCCCTGGCCCTGGCCCTCCAGTCCCTCAAGCTCAGCCAGGCCCTGGACCCCCGGCGCAAGGTTGAACTGGACGAAATGGTCGTCGAGCTGGAAGCCCGGCTTAGACGTCTGGCGCAGGGTGAAATCCGGAGCAGTGTGGAAGACCAGCTCCAGGAGGCCCGGGAACTGCGCTATAAAGTGCCCCCTACCAAGCCGCGCATCGGCCTGCTGGTATCCCAGCTCGAAGATATCCTGGGCCCGCCCGACTATATCACCCAGGGAACCGACCGCTTCGGCGTCAATCATCAGCTATGGGAGTATAAGGGCGGGGAATATCCGGGATTGTACTACTTCGAAAACTACATCCTTACCAGGATGGAACCGATTGAGGCGCGCTAGTATATGTCTCAAGCACCTTTCACCCTGACCCTTCCAGGTCATAACGCGATGAACTATAGTCATCATCCCTCCGTTCTTAACCACTTTGCGCTCCGCCAAGCGTTCAATAGTCTCAGCTTTCTGAAATAACCGTCAACTTTCTGATAGTCGAATCTCTTCAGGGCGGCTGCGGAATCCTGTTGATTTTCGATGCTCAGGCTAAACTGCTCCTCTCAGCCTTCATTTGAGCGCCCGCTTTGGATTGCCACGTCTTCCGACCGGGCTTTCCTGGTATTTTGTTTGCTCCAACTTAGTTGTAGGCGGCATGATCATTGAGTATAGTTAAAAAGCAACGTATATTTAAAAGCGATAAGACTTTATTTCTATAAATAGGGGGAATACATAATGAGGCAGATAACGGCAGCAATTGTACTCATGGGCACCATGACTGTTCTTCCTCTGCAAGCCCAAATGCTGGCTGATATCACCAGTGATGTGGAGACTGAATTCGGCACCTATCATCCCTATCTCGTTGAGGTGATACCCTCTCTGGAAACTTATGCTGTCGAGCCTGACTTCAGTAATGTTGACGATTTTGCTCGGTTTGCGGGGACTTTCAATTCAATCGATTCGACTCTGCTCCTCCAAAACCATTTTACGGTTAGAAGAGGCAAGTATCAGCAACTGTACGATATCTATAATTCCTGCACCTGGGATGGTGTACCTATTTTTGTGACCACGGATGCGGTCCTGCATACTTATCACGTTCTTTTCGATCGTTTTCTGGCTGAGATCGAAATCCAGCATTTTGTTGAGATGCTGGGCCTGATGACAGATGCCCTCCTAGATAGCACCCAATCCGTTTTTGAGCAATCCACGCAGCCGGAGGCTCAGGGAGCGGCGCGGCGCAATCTGGCTTTTTTGAGTGTCACTGCCAGGCTGTTGAAGGGAGATGGCGTTGCCGTTCCTGAGACTGTCTCCACGCTGGTGGACTCCGAACTGGTGCTTATCGCAGACCATGATGGTTTTAATTTCTCGCCAATTTTTGGCGAGTTTTCAGCCTTGGACTACAGTCAATTTCAGCCGCGGGGGCATTATACTAAAAGCGATACGTTAAAGGCCTATTTCAAAGCCATGATGTGGTACGGCTGGACCATATTCACCATGGAGCCTGACCTATTCGGTGATCTGTCCCGCCGACATACCCTCCAGGCCTTAATGCTGGTGCAGATGCTGTACAATCTCGAGGCTGATGGTCAACCGCTTCTGGATTTATGGGCAGAAATATATGAGACCACCTGCTTCTTTGTAGGGAAAACCGATGATCCCAATGTCAGGGATTATAAAGACATTGCCGTCCAAGTGTACGGCACCGATTTTCTCACGCTATCACCGGACAGCCTGGTCAACTCCTCCCTCCTCGATGAGTTCATGACCGAAGCCCAGAAGCTGC
>JBGVTM010000343.1 GCA_041862535.1 Candidatus Neomarinimicrobiota bacterium
GGCGATGGGGATGTCGTAGATGTCGATTTTATCCCGCTGGATGAAGTACAGCAGCAGATCCAGGGGGCCCTCAAAATTTTCCAGATGAACGTGGTACGCCATTAACCCAGACCCATGGCCTGCCGCACCTCTGACATGGTGGCCTGGGCCTCCCTCTTAGCCCGCGCCTCCCCATCGCTAATGATCTGCTTCAACTCATCGAGGTGGGCATCGTAATAGTGGCGCCGTTCACGGAAAGGCGCCAGCTGATCAGCAATGGCTTGAGCGCACATCCGTTTGCAGTCTACACAGCCCAGCTTACCACTCTCGCAGCCGGCCCGGATCTCTGATACGTGTGCCTGATTGAAGCGCGTATGGTGGGTGAACACCAGGCAGATATCGGGCCGTCCCGGATCACCCCGGCGAATCTTCCGGGGATCGGTCACCGCTTTCTTGAGCTTGGCCTGGACAGTCTCCGGCTCATCGGACATCAAAACGGCGTTACCCAGTGACTTACTCATTTTCGCCTGGCCGTCCAAGCCCGGTAAACGGGCAAACCGGGTGAGCTTGACTCTCGGTTCCGGGAAAACCGCCCCGTAGGTCTTGTTGAACTTGCGGGCCAGCTCCCGGCTAATCTCCACATGGGGCGCCTGGTCCTCCCCCACCGGCACCAATTCACCCTTGTAAAGCAGGATATCGGCAGCTTGAAGGACCGGGTAGCCCAGATGGCCATACACAACATTCTCGACATTCAGATCCCGTATCTGCTCCTTAAGGGTGGGATTGCGCTCCAGGCGGTTAGCCGTAATGAGCATGCTCAGGATGAGAAACAGTTCGGAATGTTCTTTGATCTGGCTCTGGCGGAAAATGGGGCTGCGCTCGGGATCGATGCCCGCCGCCAGCCAGTCCTTCAGCATTTCCAAGGTATTTTCGGCGATGTGGGCGGTATCCAGCTGGGTGGTGAGGACGTGATAATCAGCGATGAGGTGGAAGTTCTGGTAAGTTTCCTGGAGGGACACCCAGTTTTCCAATGCCCCCACGTAGTGTCCCAGGTGGAGTTTCCCTGTGGGCCGCATGCCGCTGAGAACCCGCCTGCGCTTCACGCCGCCGGTTCCATAAACAGATAGGGACGCCAAGCAGCCTGGTGCTTGCGGACGAATTTCTGGAAATGGGTAATGCGGGAGGGCTTGTGCGGCGGCCGCAGGAGGGGCATGCCAGCTTCAGTGGGGGTGCGGTTCCCCTTGCGCACGTTACAGACGTGACAGGCCGCCACCAGGTTGTTCCACGTGTCCCTGCCACCGCGCTGTTTGGGAAGTACATGATCTAGAGTAAGGGGAACCGAGGTGCGACCGCAGTACTGGCAGCGATGATTATCCCGCTTAAGCACGTTCTTACGGGTCAGCACAATTTCCTTATCGCGAACCCGGATATAACGGCTGAGACGCACGATACTGGGCAGGGGCATCTGAATACTGGGGGAGTGAACGATCTCATCGTAATTCACCACCTCCTCCGCCTTGCCCAGCAGCATCAGGATCACGGCCCGCTTGGCATTGGTCACCATCACCGGCTCATAGGCCTGGTTCAACACCAGCACGTAGCGGTTCAGGATGCTGTGGTTGTTATCAGGCATTTAGCGTCCTCGTTACCCATTTCCAGTATTGGCTGCTCATTTTCTATGTCTGCAGACGATTCAGTCATATACAATAACATTAAACTTATCTTTCCTTCCGATGGTCTTCAAGGCTTTTCACGACGGGTAATGAAGCTTGTTTCTCTACGCCCCAAAAGGTAAAATCCCTTTAACATGAAACTGACTGCTATTGTTGATTTTAAGGATAACACCACCGTCCAGGGTTTTTATCTCTGCCTGGAAAAGCACCTGAAGACCACCAAAGCCGGCGACTATTATCTGGACCTGCTCCTCCAGGATGCTACCGGCCGCATCCCCGCCAAGATCTGGGAGCAGGTGGACCACTTCCGCGGCCAGTTTGAGTCTGGCGATCCCATCGCTGCCAAAGGCATCGTTGAGCGATATAGTGGCGTACTGCAGCTGAACTGCACCCACGTGGCGAAGGCCACCAGGGAAAGGTACGGCCGGTATGGATTCCACGAAGAGCTGCTGATTCCCACCATTCAGGAAGACCGCCGCGAGCTATGGAAAAGCCTCACCGGTCTCATCACCGGTATTAAAGACAAGCACCTTAAAGGACTCCTGCGGCAGATCTTCAAGACCTATAAGAACACCATTATGGTGCTGCCGGCCTCGATGACCTACCATCATCCCGAGCGGGGGGGCTTCCTCAAGCACCTGGTATCCACCGCGGAAATCGCCGTTATGCTGGCCGAACATTACCCTCGCATCGACGGGGATTTGCTCCTGGCCGGGGTGCTGCTGCACGATATCGGTAAGGTCAGAGGCCTATCCACCGGTCTGGCGGGGGGCTACACCGAAGAGGGCCAGCTCATCGGCCATGTCGTCCTCAGCCGGGACATCCTACTGGAGGCCGTCCAGGGTATAGCCGAGTTCCCGCCGGAGTTGGCCCTCAGATTGGAGCATATAATCCTGAGTCACCAGGGCTCGCCGGTTGAAGGCTCCCCGCGCCCACCCAAATTTCCCGAGGCCCTGCTGGTGTACCTCATCGATCGCATCGATGGCCGGCTGGACCTCATGTTCCGAGAGATCGACAGAGATCCCGGTGAGGAGCCCTTCACCGATTCGCGGAATCCATTTCGTACGTCGCTCTGGAAGCATTATCGGCGGTGAAAACCACCACCATGGCATTGATGGCCATGTTTATGGCTCTCATGGTGGGGTCGGGTTGGGCGCTGGCCATGGTGCCCAACGTGGAATTTATCACCGCCTTAGCGTTTACGGCCGGTGCCACCCTGGGCCCGGCTTTAGGAGCTTTGACCGGTGCTGGCGGAATGTTCATCTTCTCAGCCACCAACCCGCTGGGCTCCGGGCTGGCTTTTCCGGTGCTGTTGGCCGCCCAAGTGGGAAGTCAGGCCGTGGTGGGGCTCCTGGGAGGTATTTTTTCACGGGTAGCTATTGACAAGCTCACTCGCTGGCCCCACCGATTGACCATTGCCGCTGCCGGTCTGATCGGGACGCTAATCTATGACGGCCTCACCTCCATCAGCTTTCCCCTGTTCGCCGGTGCCCCGACCACCGAAATCATCGCCCTGCTCATCTCCGGCCTGGTTTTCACCGCTATTCATCAGGTGTCAAACACCTTGATCTTCTTTCTGCTGGTACCGCAGCTGATCAGGGTGAGCCGCAAGTCCCGGAAGCAGCCTTCGAATCAATTCCATATCGAGCCGATCCAACCGCAAACGACTGAGAATCTCTTCCCCAAGAGAACCCCTAAGAATTTGCCAGAGTAATAATGCGTAGCGGTTCGTTTTTTATCACCCTCCTCTTAGGTTCCACCCTCAGCGTCTTGCCAGCTCAACAAGTAGACACCACCGGGGTCCCTGATTCCCTGGACGTCGCCGAATTCTCGTGGGTCACCCGTCTGGTACCATTGGCACAGGATACACCCAGGGCCTATCATCTCCACCTGCCCTGGGACGAATGGGCCCACTCGGACCTGACCGCCACGGCCGGGAATCCGTTTGTACCGGCGGATCTCCTCGTCGGCGCCGCCTACCTGGATGGGAGCCTGGGCCAACCCGTTTTATCGGCTGTGATCCCTTCATCCGTTATAGATGAGAATGGTCATTACCCATCATTATCCGATAACGGACCGGAGCTGGGCCTGCACTCAGGATCCGATATACCAGTCTTTCTGATCGCCCCTATGCAGGACCGGTCCCGGCGCAACCAGACCTATTTCTTCTGGGACCAGGGTGATTACCGATATCAGGATGTGCAGGTAGGTGGGGCGGTACAACTGGACGAAAGCCGCAACATCCTGACCGCCGGGCAGGGCCGCAGCCATCCAGGCCGGTATACCCTGGCGGGACCCAATCGCAGCCGGTTTGATGGCAACGTCCTTCAGAACTACCTGCTGGATTACCGGCGACGGGTTTGGCCATCGCTGGATTTCAATTATACTCTCCTGCACCAGCGGGAGCAGGTAGGGTTGCCGATGCTTGAAGGGGGCAATCTCACGGCGGACCGGCGGCGCAACCGCACCTGGGCCCACGGCTTCCGGCTGGAAAAGGCTTTGGCCTCCTGGAACATCCAGCTCTTCGGAGCCTCCATGGTAAGTGACCTGCAAACCACTACCGACGGGGTGGAAGAAAATAACCTAGGCCGGCGCAGCCTGAGCCTATGGGCCGGAAGCGAGATTACCTATCGACTTACCTCCAACTGGAGACTGCGAGGCGCATGGCAGGGCAAGCAACGGCATATTACCGACCACACCCTCGGCTACAAACCTCTAGGCCAGAGTCACGGCCGGCTGGGCACGCGCTGGGATAGACCATCCTGGTCACTATACGGCGGGCTGGCAATCATTGACGGGCGGCTCACGCCGGAAGCGTGGCTGGCCCTCGGTTCGGCCCATTACAATCTCACGTTGAGGACCGAGGCCAGCAGCTTTCTCGATTATCCCCACCTCAGCCGGTGCATCACCCAGGACAGCACCTCCTGGCTGCCCGGCCCGGTCTACCTGCGGCGCAGTATCTTGACACTCCAAGCCAACGGCTCCCAAGGTCACCTTTCCACTCAACTGGGGCAGTTGTCTACCGGCGACGGTCGCACGGCCGCTACCGGGGGCCTATTGCTGGACTGGATCCCCTGGATAGATGTGCTCCAATTGCAGGGCAGCATCACGGCCGTCAGTTCCCCCGATACCCACCTCTTCCCCACCAGAATAAACGCCCTGGCAGGGTTGACTTTTACGCTACCCTTAAAACGAACCCGCGCCCGCCCTTTCGTAAGCGCCAACGCTGCCTTTATTTCCAATGAATTCGCCTGGTGGAACGACCCGCGCTATGCCGACACCACCCCTTTCCTGAATCCCGCCGCCGGCACCCTGACTACTGCCTTATGGACCAGCGCCGAAGCGGGTCTAAAAGTGAATAATTTTGAGCTGCGCTTCAGGATCTACAACGCCTTCGGTGCCACCATCCAAAATTCGCCCGTCTATTTGCCCCAACCGGAGCTACCAAATGATCCCCTCAAGCATTTCAGCCTATCCTGGCGTTTTCTGCCCCAGAAGAAATAAGTCTGCTGTGTGGTAAACGACGAGTTTAGTATCATAGCACTGACAAGCGTGGGAATAATGTGCTTTTTCTTGCCGGCCCCACTCTTCATCGTTAAGTTTAAATAGGAATCATTCCTGGTTATCATGCGGCGAAGTAAGCAGAGAGATACCATTCTGAAGGCGGTTCGAGGCACCGACAGGCACCCTACCGCCGAGTGGATTTTCGACCAGGTGCGGCGGGAAATACCCAATATCAGCCTGGGGACCGTCTACCGGAACCTCAATCAGCTGGCCGATGGAAACCTGCTCCGGCGAATTTTCGATAATGGCTTCGTCCGTTACGATGGCAATCCGGTTCGCCACGACCATTTCCGCTGTGTCCGCTGTCATCGTATATTCGATATCCACGTCCCCCTCGAAGGGATCGCTGAGGCTATCACTAAGGATGGCAAATTCAAAGTAACCGGCTACTCGCTGGAGGTCACCGGCGAATGCCCTGAATGCCAATTGGAAACTAACGAGAGGTAAGCCATGCCATTGAAAATTGGTGACAAGGCGCCTGATTTTTCAGGCAAGAGTATAGCTGATCAGATCATTTCCCTGGAAGACTATCGGGGGAAAAAGCATGTGTTTTTAGTTTTCTACCCTCTGGCCTTCTCGCCCGTCTGCTCAGTACAACTACCGACTTATAACCGCCACCTGGATGGCTTCAAGAGCAGGGATACGGGGGTCATCGCGGTGAGCGTGGACAGTGCCTGGAGCCAGAAAGCTTTCTGTGATTCTCTAGGCGGCATTGATTTTCCCGTCCTCAGCGATATGAAACTTGAGATTGCCGGAAGGTACGGTGTGGCCCTACCGGAAGGCTTCTCCACCCGCGCCGAGTTCCTTATTGACAAGCAGGGTATTATCCGCTGGCTAAATATTGAAAAGAATCCCGGGGATGACACCCCCACCATGGAAGATATCTTCAACGCCATTGACCATTCTCAGCCTTAAGGACCCATCAGGGGCGATTCACCCATCCCAGAGAAGAAGGAGTGGACGATGAGTCTGAAGGGGAGCAGAACCGAAGCTAACCTGAAAGCCGCC
>JBGVTM010000344.1 GCA_041862535.1 Candidatus Neomarinimicrobiota bacterium
TCATCAAGGCCGGTGCGGTCATCTCATTCTTAATTCTTCATTCTTCAGTATTCAATCTTCAATCGACAATCAACATTCAACATTCCCTGTCCCCGTATGCTAAATGGCAAGTGCGACTCCGCCTACCCGACCGCCCTCCCATATCGTAACTTCCCGCCAACTTAAGCATTCCATCCCCATGTTCATCGATTATGCCCGGATCATTGTCAAGGCCGGTGACGGCGGCCACGGAATGATTGCTTTCCGGCGGGAGAAGTTCGTGCCCCGGGGCGGGCCTTCCGGCGGCGATGGGGGGCGCGGGGGAGACGTTATCTTCAAAGTTGACCCCCAGCTGGCAACTCTCCAGGACGTTCACTATCACCGCACCTACAGGGCCGGGCGGGGTCGGCACGGCTCAGGCAGCAACAAGCATGGCGCTGATGGTAAGACCGTTATCGTACCAGTGCCGCCCGGTACAGTGGTGAAGAATGCTGAGACCCACGAAGTACTGGCAGACCTCTCCGAGCCCAGGCAGACCTTTGTAGCTGCAAGAGGTGGCGCCGGGGGTTTCGGCAACGCCCACTTCAAGACGTCCCGCAACCAGAGCCCCCACGAGGCCACCAATGGTGAGCCGGGGGAGGAACGAGAGCTGGAACTGGAGCTTAAGGTCCTGGCTGACGTGGGGCTGGTGGGCTTCCCGAACGCCGGGAAAAGTACCCTGCTGTCACGCCTGTCAAGGGCCCACCCCAAAATCGCCGACTACCCCTTTACCACCCTTGAGCCCTACCTGGGCATCGTTAAGGCGGGTGAGTACCGCAGCTTCGTTATGGCCGACATCCCCGGACTGATCGAGGGGTCCAGTAAGGGTAAGGGTAAGGGGATCCAGTTCCTCCGGCATATCGAGCGCACGCGCCTGCTGCTGTTCCTCATCGATGCCACGCTGCCCGTGCCCCCGGAAGAACAGCTGCGGGTTCTGCGGCAGGAACTGGAAGCCTACCTGACACACCTGTCGGATCGTGAGGCGCTGGTGGTGCTCACCAAGCAGGATGCCTGGAGCGAGCCCCCGGACTCGGCCGCGCTGGAGCGGGAAGGGCACCGGGTGGTGAGCATCTCGGCAGTCTCAGGGTATGGGCTTGGAGAGCTGGTACGCCTCATTGATGCTGAACTGGAACGCCGGCGGCAGCAGGAAGCCGCGGCCGTGGAGGAGGATAAACCCTATGACCTGTAGAGCGCTGCTCTTGGTACCTGTTCTCATGACTGCCCTGTGGGCCGATGCTCCCATCAGGGATTGGATACCTGGGACCGACTACGATCCGGCCATTCCCACTTATACCGAGAGCCTGGGATATACCCCCGGCGAAGCCCTCACCACCCACCGGGAAATGCTCCGCTACCTCCAGACCCTGGCGGCCGCCAGCGATAAGGTTATTATGCGGACCTATGGCCGGAGCTACCAGGGTAGAGACCTGGTAACCGTGGTTATATCCAGTCTGGAACATATGGCTAGGCTGGATCAAATCGTGGCTGATTTGCAAGTCCTGACTGATCCCCGGCGGTCCGCTGAACGCGATAGGATTCTGGAGCAGACGCCTGCCGTAGTTTATCTGGCTTACAGTGTGCACGGCGACGAGCACTCCACCACCGAGGCGGCCCTGCTGACGGCCTACCACCTGGCTTCCGATCTCTCCGAGCAGACGCGGAAAGTACTGGACAACACGGTGGTGGTCATTGACCCCCTGCAGAATCCCGACGGCCGCATGCGCTTTATCAGCTTCTGGGAGAACACCCAGGCCTTACCCTCCAATCCCGATCCCAATGCCGTGGAGCACAACCAGGGGTGGATCAGCGGCCGCACCAACCATTACCTGTTTGATCTGAATCGTGACTGGTTCCCGCTAACCCAGCGGGAGAGTCAGGATAAAATTAAAGAAGTACTGTACTGGAATCCTCAGGTGTTGGTGGACTTTCACGAGATGGGCTATCAGGCCACTTACTATTTTCCGCCCCCGGCTGAGGCTATCAACCGCAACATACCAGCCCAAACCCTGTCGTGGTGGGAAGTATTTGGCAGGGCTAACGCCCGGGCCTTTGATGCCCGTGGCTGGACTTATTTTACCCAGGAAGTCTTCGATGCTTTCTATCCCGGCTACGGTGATTCGTGGCCGGCTTTCAACGGGGCGGTGGGGATGACCTATGAGCAGGCATCGTCCGAGGGGCAAGAAATCGAGCGCCCTGACGGTACCATTCTGACGCTGAAAGAAGCCATCCAGCATCACTTTGTCAGCGGCGTCACCACCGTGGCCACAGCAGCCGATAACCGCCGCCAGCTGCTGCGGGATTTCAGCCGGCATTTTCAGAAAGGCATGGATCAGGGGAGTTCGGGAGAAGTCCGGGAGTACATCCTGCCGGTTTCGCCGGAGAGCCGGGTGAACCTGGATCTGGCGGCTGTCCTCCAGCAATTGGGAATCGAAATCCGGCAGGCGCAGGAGTCATTTTCCAACCGGCAGTTGGCGACCTTCCGGGGCCAGTCGCTAAGCCGAAAGACCTTCAACAAAGGCACCCTGATCATTCCCACTGCCCAGCCGCGCTATGTGCTGCTAAAAGCCCTCATTGAGCCTGACACGCCCATGGATGAGGCTTTCATCAAAGAGGAGCTGCAGCGGCATAAGGAGCGTCTTCCCGATCGCATCTACGACGTTACGGCCTGGTCGCTGCCCTTTGCCTACGACGCCACGGTTTACCTCGCTGGAGAGCCCTCCAAGGTCAAGACGAGGCCTTATGATGCTTCAGTTGGAATCTCAGCGCCCGGCAGGTTGACTGCTGACACCGAAAATATATATGCCTACCTCATTCCCTATACCAGCCATCATGCCCTGGCGGCACTGGCCCGTCTCTGGCGGGAAGGGGTGAAGGTCCATATCAGCCGGGAACCATTCAGCCAGAATGGCCGCTCCTTTCCCCGGGGGAGCCTGGTGGTATTTCCTGCCAACAATGGACCCGAGCTGCCCCAGGTGATGGATCAGGTGGCCCAAACCTACCCGCTGGACATCGTAGCTACTACCACCGGCTGGATGGATAAAGGGGTGAACCTGGGGAGCATGAACGTGGTGTTCCTGAAGCAGCCGAAAGTGCTGCTCCTCTTCCCGGACCGGCCCGTTTCCGCCTACAGCTACGGGGCTACCGCCTGGCTTATGGAACAGGTCTATGGCCTGCCTTTCACGTCGCTGTGGCCCGCTCAACTGAGGCAGCTGGACCTGTATGAATACGACGTGCTGGTTCTGCCGCATGCCTGGGGCAATTACCGAGACGCTTTAGGCGACGAGTTGATGATCAAGGTCAAAGCGTGGCTACAAGCGGGTGGCACGGTCATCGGTCTGAAAGGGGGTGCGGCGTTTCTGACTGGCGCTGAATTGGAATTGACTTCCGTCGTATTGGTGGATGATGTACGCCCGGAGGAACAGACCCGGGAGAAAATCAAGAAACGTCGCGAAGAGAAGGAACAGATCGCCTATGAATTTCGACCCAAAGCGATTCCCGGTGCTATTTTTGAAGTACACCTGAATGGGTACCATTATTTAACTTATGGGTATGATGATAACACCTATGTGCATATCCAGTCCAGTTATATTTTCCTTCCCAGTGAGGACGGCATCAATGTGGCGGTCTTTCCCGAGGGTGGTGGTATGGTGAGTGGTTTTGCGTGGGACGGCGCTGATGCCCAGCTGTCTGACAAGGTCTACCTCGTGGATGAGCACGTTGGGAATGGTCATGTGATTCTGTTTGCCGATGATCCCAACTTCCGGGGGTATTGGCGTGGGCTGAGTAAACTGTTCATGAATGCGGTGATGCTGTCGCTCTCACTTAACCGCTAAGGGGACCGGCCACTGATTCCAGAAGACGTCATCATAACCCTTTGTGAGGTACCCGGTCTGGGAACCCGGAAGGTACGGGCCATACTGAACACCTACCCGGATATCACCGGCTGGCGGGATCTGCTGCAGCGGGACCTTAATCGAGTTGAGGGGATCTCAAGCACCCTGATCGAGCGGTTGCAGGCGACGGAACCTGACCTCGGACTTGTTATCCTTGAAAAGCTGTCCCGTCTCGATTCCCGCTATGTCCACTATTGGCATGAAGAATATCCCAGCCAACTGAAGGCGGTCTATGATGCCCCGGCGGGGCTGTACCTCAGGGGAGCAGGCAGCCTGCAAGTAGATTTCCTGGCGGTGGTGGGTACCCGTCAGCCCACCACCTATGGCCGGGAGCAGACCCGTCGCCTGTGCCACGAACTCGTGGCCGCCGGACTGGGCATTGTAAGCGGCTTCGCCCGGGGGATTGATACCGCCGCCCATCGAGCGGCACTTGAGATGGGGGGGAATACCATCGCCGTGCTGGGGTGTGGGGTGGACGTGGTCTATCCCATGGAGAACCGCAAGCTCTACCAGGAATTGCTCGCGAAAGGACTGGCAGTATCGGAATACCCTCCCGGAACCAGCCCGGACGGCCACCACTTCCCCCAACGTAATCGCATCATCAGCGGCCTTGCACTGGGTGCCTTGGTTACGGAAGCGGGGAAGGGCAGCGGCGCCCTGATTACGGCCTACCATGCCCTCGATCAAAACCGGGAGGTCTTCGCCCTGCCTGGTCGGGTGGATAGCGCCAAGTCCGCCGGCTGCCACGAGCTCATTCAAAAGGGCGCCAAGCTGGTGGGAAGGGTGGAGGATATCCTTTCGGAGCTGATCCCACCCTACAGCGCTCAGCCGGGCCAGCAGGTGGACCTCCTGCGGGAGGTGGACCTCACCGATCCCGAGCGTGAAGTCCTGGACTATCTGCAGCGTGAGCCTGTTCTTGTCGATAAGATCGCGGAGGAGCTGCACCGGGACATCTCTGAGCTGCTGGGTGTGCTTCTGCACCTGGAGATGAAAGGGCTGGTGGTCCAGTCGGCGGGGAAGCGCTTTGCGCGGGCGTGAGTAGGCAATAAACCGATGAATCGGTTTTCTGTTTTCTTTAAATACTCCATACTAGCCCACGATTTTCCCGGAGGGACTCCTCTGGAGCAATCGTGGGAAATAGGAAAGCAGACAGGACAATAACCATTTCAATGGGTTCAAAGAATTTTTATGACCACCATCCCCCTTCGCCGCGTCGCTAAATGGTCGGGGCCCATCGCGGCCCTGCTAGTGATCCTGCTGGTGGACCTTGATCCCGAAAATCCCGCCACCACCTATACCGCCGCCGTAGCTCTCTGGATGGCCATCTGGTGGCTCACCGAGGCGGTGCCCCTGGCAGCCACGGCCATTTTACCGGTGGTAGTGTTCCCGATTCTCAAAGTCATGCCTGGCAGTGAGGTGGCCAGCCTTTATTTCAATAATGTTATTTTCCTATTCCTCGGTGGCTTTATAGTGGCGCTGGCCATGGAGCGCTGGCAGCTGCACCGACGCTTGGCCTTGAGTATCATCGCCGGCCTGGGGGGGAGCCCACGAAGGCTCCTGTTGGGATTCATGGTGGCTACAGCCTTCCTGTCCATGTGGATATCCAATACAGCCACCACCATGATGATGGTACCTATCGCCATGGGGGCTCTG
>JBGVTM010000345.1 GCA_041862535.1 Candidatus Neomarinimicrobiota bacterium
GGCAAAAGCTGCCGACAGCCGGAATGTGTGCATCTTCGCCGAGGGTCAGGTGGATAGGAGCCCCACCGGCACCGGGGTGAGCGCCCGCCTGGCTATTCACTATGCCCGTGGTGAAATAGGAATTAATCAGCCGATGGTTATCGAAAGCATTATCGGCAGCCGTTTCACGGGCCGTGTTGTGGGAACAACGGAGTGCGGGCCCTATTCAGCCGTGATTACCGAAGTGGAAGGGTCTGCACATATCACCGGGAAAAGCGAATTCCTGATTGATCCCGACGACCCGCTGGGCGACGGCTTCATTCTGCGTTGAGGCCCGGGTAGGTCTAATCAGCATCAGTTTTTAGTATCTGCCCTGTATCGCTACCCTTGCGCCCGGAGATCTGCCGTCCCAGCCCGGCCAGCACCGGGATCACCAGCACGGTTGCCACGAAGCAGGAGCCCACCCCGATGAACAGGACCACACCCAGGTCACCCAGTCCCGCCATGGCGGCAAACCACAGGGAACCGAAAGCCAGCATGGTGGTCAGGGACGTGAGCAGGATCGCCCGGCCGGTGGAGGCAAACACCGTGCCGTGCGCGTCGGCACCCTCCACATTGTACCGGTGGATAATATGCACCCCGTCATCAATGCCGATGCCGATGATAATCGGTACCGCATATATCCCAACCAGGGAAAGCATGATGCCTGATAGATGCATGACTCCCAGCATCAGCAGGACGCCGAAGATCAAGGGGATAATGGCCAGCAAGGCCTTCCAGACGTTACGAAAGTCGGCCAGCAGCAGCAGGAAAATGAGCACCAGCGCAATCTGCACCGCTAGCTTGCCGTCAGCAAACATAGCTCCTAGCAGGGCATGGTAGACGATCGGCATTCCTGTTGCCCGGGGACTGACCTTCTGCATCTCGTCGTTCAGACGCTCCATGTTCTGCCGGTTCCAGATATTTTCCCGGGCAAAAACGTAGATTAGAAAATGCTTCCCTGACTTACCCACGTACTGGTCGTGGATTACCGGCGGCAGGGACTCAATCGTCAGGGTCTCGGTGTTGGCCATGCGTATGACCGCCGGCTTGAAGTGCCCGGCGAAGTCCAGGTGAAATGGACGAACATCCTCCGGCCCGACGCTCGCAGGCGACGTCAACTTCTCCCGAAACTGCGTGAGTGTCCCCCGCGTGATGTCCGCCATACTGGGATGTAGTCGTTCATGCAGCGCCACCATGGAGGGATCTTCCTCGTCTGGCACGACACCCACCAGCAGTCCCGCCTTGAGGTAGACCTTGTCCTGTCCGCCGATCAATGCCATGGACTGGATTTCCATCACGTTGTCTTCCAGCCGCTCCACCTCGGCCTTCAGACGATCCAGATCGGCCTGCGTGAGGGTGGGGGAAACCTGAGCCCGGGACATGGCCCGGCGTACATCGGCCACCAGCGCTTTCCGCTGTTCCTGCTCGCCCTCCGGAGGCAGCAGGTCCACGATAGAACTGACAACGCCGATGGTGGAAGCATCCTTGGTGGCTTCCGTGAGGGCATAAGCTTCTTCCAGCGAGGTGGCGGTCAGCATGGCATTGTCGGGGTCCATGTCAAAGGCCTCGATCATCTTGTCCTGCAGTTCCAATGACTTCAGGCCCTTCGGCAGCAGGTTGCGGCTGTCATAGTCCATTTCCAGTTGGAAGCCGCGATAGGCGAAGTAGCCCACCACAATCACTACCGCCACCAGCGAAAAGACCCAACGCTTAGACAACCATTGCGCCGCGGTGCCCAGGAACCGGTAGGAAATATCCCGCGGTGGCTTGGGCTCTGCGTCTTTACGAATGCGGCCCCAGAAGCGCTCCCGAATCACCAGCAGGGTCGGCAAAGCCGTCAGGGCGGCGATCATGGTCAGGATGAGACCCACACCCAGCACCAGGCCGAACTGCCGCATGCCGTCGGTCTTGCCGAATATCAGGGTCATGAACGCGATGGCCGTGGTGCAGGCTCCGGTGATGATCCCCTTACCCGACCGCGTCATCGCACCCGTCATGGCGCTGAGGATATCCTCCCCCCTGGCCCGCCACTCGGTATACACCGCGATGATATGGATCGAGAAATCGATCCCCAGACCCACCAGCATGGCCCCCATCATGGTCGTCATTATGTTGAGTTCACCCGCCAACGGCCAGGCCATGCCCATGGCCCAGATCACACCAAAAACGAGGGTGATGATCGCCAGGAAGGGCGCTACAATCATCCGAAAAGCCACCATAAAGAGAATAAGCACCCCCACCAGTGCCAGCAGGGTGATGACGATCATATCCGTACTGATGGCCGCCATCTTATCCCGGCCCAGCACGATGGAACCGGTGAGCCCCGCGTCCACACCGTACTTCTCCGCCACCGGCAGCATAACCGCCTCGATGGAATCCGGACACGCCATCATGGGCTCCAGGTCGTATATGCTGAAAGTGGTCATGACCTTGAAGATCATCATGCGGCGGTCCCAACTCTGGTTATAGCCGCTGCCAAACAGGATGGCCTCGCTGGCGGCGGCTCCGGCACCCTCCACCCGGCCCTCCAGCGCATTGTCAAACTCATCCACCCAGGTCTGGATACCGTCCAGGAATCGCACAGCACCCTGCTCCTGCTCCAGGTTGGAGAGCTGCTCCTCGCTCTGGATATATTCCTTCTCGAAACTGTCATTCAGGTTGGTGAGAAAGCCCACCAGGTTGGGATCCTCGAACAGGGTCCGGCTGTTCTCCAGGTCCTTGGATTTCATCAGCATCAGCGCGTGTTCGGCCAGAAAGTCCCTGGGGGCCTGGTAGACCACGTCGGTCACGTACTGTTCCAGAGCTTCGACTCGGGGTATGGCTTCGTCGGCGAAAGCCCGTAAAGCTGGACCATCCCCTTCCGCTACGATATACAGCGTTGAGGTGGCGTTGTATTCCTCCGAAATCGTGTTAAGCTCGATGATGGAGGGATCGTCCTGGGGCATCATGTCCTGGAATTCTGTGCTGATGCTCAGCTGCCCCATCATTCCGGCGCAGACAATCGTAAAAATCGTGATCCATAGCAGCGACCACCAGGGACGCTTCACCACATAGGTGGCGACGGCAGACAATAATCGATCACGCATGGGAAACGCCCTTTCACAAGAAAACCATCAAAAGTATGTGGAACCATAGGGCTGGAAACTACGAGGCACTTTTCGTGATTACAAAGCTCTGTTTGCACCTTCGGCTAAGTGCTAACCATCTGATCGGCGCCAGTTCGGCATTAACGGCAATGCCCATTTTAATTTTAGACTGGGTGTTACGCACCATATGACGACGTTCAGCGGTGGAATTGACTGGCGGGATTTCAGACCGGTTTGCCTAATTTAGGGACCGGTGGTAATGCCGCTGAATCCCATCTGGTAATCACTATTGGCAGAAGTACCCATGCAGAAAATTGCAGCTAGCGCGCGAATCCCCAAACTCATACTTGGATTTTCTCTCTTAGCCTGGCTCTACCCGCAGATTGCAGCGTCGGAAATGAAGGGGCTGGTCCCCGCCTTCCAATTGGAATCCAATGATATGGCTCTGGAGCGACGGGCTCAGGCCTTTGCTCCCTTTGATAAAGTGGGGCGGCGATTCGCGATCCTGGGCCTGGAGAGCGGCACCTTCGAGGCCTGGGGTTATCCTCTCAAGATTTTGCGCAACTTTGAGTTCTCTTTTCTGATTGGAAGCAGCACCGGGAAAATTTCAGGCTGGGAGATTGCCCGCTGGATCTCGGTGACCCCGGAAGCAACGGTTATCACTTACACTCACCAATCGTTCGTTGTCCGGGCTATCTTCATAACTCCGGTGAATGAGCCGGGCGCCATTATCCTGTTGGACATTGATTCCATCGAGCCGATGACCGTGGTAGCGAGCTTCCTGCCGGTGCTCCAGCCCATGTGGCCTGGTGGTATCGGCGGCCAGTCCGCCTGGTGGGACAATGACCTGAAAGCCTATATCATTTCCGAACTGCGACACCAGAACGTTGGCTATGTGGGCTCGCCGGCGGCAGCCGGCATCTCCTATACCCCGGCCCATATGCTGTCTGACCACCCTATGGAATTCAGGATTGAGGTCAATCCGGAGGAGGTCGCCGGCAAGTATATCCCCATTGTCCTCGCCGGGGGAACAGGAGATGCTGAGGATTTCTTGGCCGTCTACGTCAGGCTTGCCAATGATCCAGAGAGTTATTACAAGAGGAACCGTGCCCATTTTAAACAACTCCGAGAAAGCACCGTCCACATCACGACCCCGGTGAACGACGTAAACCTGGCCTTCGAATGGGCCAAAGTATCCTATGATAACCTGATAGTAACGAATCCCAACCTGGGTACCGGACTGGTGGCAGGGCTGGGGATCTCCGGCACCAGCGGCCGACCAGGATTCGGCTGGTATTTCGGCGGCGATGCCTTCATTAACTCCCTGGCGCTAACTAGCTACGGAGCTTACGCCGCAGTGAAAGACGTTCTCCGGTTTAACCAAAAATGGCAGCGGGATGATGGTAAAATGGCCCACGAGCTCTCACAGTCGGCCTTCGCTTACGTCGCTTGGTTTGAGGATTATCCCTACGGATATATCCACGGTGACACCACCCCATGGTATCTCGTGGCAAGCGGTGATTATTTCCGCACCACCGGTGACCTGGAATTCATCCAGGAGAGCTGGCCATCTCTAATGCGGGCCTACCAGTGGTGTTTAGGTACCGACCAAAACGGCGATGGACTTATGGATAATAAGGGTGCTGGGCTGGGAGCACTGGAGTACGGCCCCCTTACCGATATCCTAACCGATATCTACCTTGCGGGCATCTGGGTGAAGGCCCTCGAGTCGATGGGCTATCTGGCAGCCGCAATGGAAGACGATGACCTGGAAGCTGACTGCCAGAGGCGCTACCGGCAGGCGGTGGCGGTGCTTAATAAGCAGTTCTGGGACCGGAAGCATCAGTACTTTACTTATGCCTTTAACAGCAGCGGCAAGCAGGTCCCCGGGGTGACGCCCTGGAGCAGCCCGGGTTTGATGTGGCGGCTTTTCGAGCCAGAAAAAAGCCATGCCACACTCACCGGCATCAATTCCGCAGAACTCATGACCGATTGGGGAGCCCGCTCCATATCTGCCAAGAGCCAGTATTACGAGCCGTTGAACTACAACTATGGTGCGGTGTGGCCATTTCTCACCTCATTTGTTTCCACGGCCCAATTTGTGAACCACTTCGCCGAGGCTGGCTATGCCACCTTGCTATCCACCGTACGCCATACTTTTGACAATTCTCTTGGAAATATCACCGAGGTATTCTCGGGCCAGCGCAACGTCTGGCCGGCCGAGGCCGTGAGCCATCAGGGCTTCAGCTCTGCCGGCGTCGTGCTCCCACTGGTCAGGGGGCTGCTCGGACTGGTCGTCGATGGCGCGGAAGGTAAGGTTACCTTTGCGCCCCACCTCCCTGCCGACTGGCACCACATAGAAGTCGGTAACCTCATCGTAGGGCCATCAAAGGTCAACTTTGTTCTATCCAAGGACGAAAAAAGTCTGAACCTGTCGATCCGCGTCACGGGTGCTAGGCCGGTGAGTTTATTATTCTCACCGGCATTTCAATCAGGTGAGGTTACCGGTGTTTTACTCAATGGCGAAGCGGCTCCTTATGAGATCAGCGAAACGTCACAAGATTTCCATGTGATGATCAACGCTGAAATTCAGCAGGAAGCCAATATCAGGATTGATCGCACCCCATCCTTTGAAGTCGTATTTCCGCAGGTGGATTGCCGAACCGGCGATGCTAATCGTGGACTGAAGGTTATCGAGACCCAGCGCCTTGGGCGGGACTTGAAGTATGTTTTGGAAGGACTCTCCGGCGAAACCTACCTGCTGAAGGTGCTTAACCCGGACTATATCCTCAGGATTACCGGTGGCAAACTCGTTGGCAAAGGAATCGAAATCTCTCTTCCTGACGATAGCCCTGGTGAGTTTGTGCGCTGGTCACTGAAAATCGAGGGAAAGCGCTAATGTTTGTCCCGGCAGCGTTCTACGGCATTTTAAAAAGGGCATAGGAAGGAACTATATATAAATTCATAAGAAATAAAATATAATCATAGTAAAAATAAGTGGGAGTACGTAATGAAACACATAAGTAATACCATTGCCATATTCATACTGCTTTTTGCAATCAATATTAATCTTGCACAAGAATATGATCCAGTTGCCGATACAGATGCTATAGTTATTTCTGATAACGTTCGATTCACAGTACTAACTCCGAGAGTGATCAGGATGGAGTGGGCGGAGGACGGTGTTTTTGAAGACCATGCAACTTTAGTATTCATAAACCGGAAACTTCCTGTCCCTGATTTTAAAAAACTGACGCAAAATGGATGGCTTAGCATTGAAACCGATGCATTTAATTTAAAATATAAGCTAGGTAGCGGAAAATTTGCAGATAACAACCTTCAAATCAAATTTACTGTTGACGGGACCAATAAACTTTGGCGACCGGGAACCGAGAATCGTGGCAACTTATCAGGCACTGCCAGGACATTAGACGGGTACGATGGTAACATTAACTATCGAACGAAGGAAGAAATAGATCTGGGACAGGGGATTATTTCAAAGGACGGTTGGGTGCTAATTGATGATTCTGAAAGGCCAATCTTCGATAATTCCGAGTGGCCATGGGTGATGCCCAGACCGGAAAAAGAGAAGCAAGACTTATACTTTTTCTGCTATGGTTTTGATTATAAGACTGCCTTAAATGATTTTATAAATATTGCAGGAAAAATTGCTTTGCCACCCAAGTATGTTTTCGGTGCCTGGTGGTCGCGTTACTGGGAATACACTGATTGGGAATTACGTGAATTGATCCAAGAATTTGAAATACACGATGTGCCTTTAGACGTGCTGGTTGTGGATATGGATTGGCATATAACCACCAAACCTGAGTGGTATCAGAATGGAGAAAAGATACAGGATCAGGCCGGTCAGTGGGCAGGCTGGACTGGATTCACGTGGAATAGGAATTATTTTCCAGATCCGAATGAGTTTCTAAAATGGACCGATAAAAATGGACTCAGGGTATGCATGAATCTTCATCCTGCATCGGGAATACAACCGCATGAGGAGAAATATCAAGAAATTGCTAAGGCGATGGGTATCGATCCTAAGACCGGGAAATATGTCCCTTTTGATATTGTCAATAAAGATTTCGCAAAATCCTTCATGAAAATCATCTTACATCCTATGGAAGCCGCCGGCGTTGATTTCTGGTGGCTGGATTGGCAACAATGGAGTACAACCAAAATTCCGGGTGTAAATCCAACATTCTATCTTAACTACGTTTTCTTCAGTGATATGGAACGACGGAATGAGAAACGCTCGTTGATTTTTCACCGTTATGGCGGCCTCGGAAATCACCGATATCAAATCGGCTTTTCAGGCGATGCTTTTATCAACTGGCGTTCACTTGATTTTCAGCCATACTTTACGGCAACAGCTTCAAATGTCGGTTTTGGATTCTGGAGCCACGACATCGGCGGCCACATGTTCGGCGAAAGCAATCCTGAACTTTATACCCGCTGGATACAATTTGGCATATTCAGCCCAATCTTGCGAACACATTGCACAAAAAATCCCCGCATAGAACGCCGAATTTGGGCTTATCCATTAGAATATTTCTCTGCCATGCGCAGCGCCTTTCATCTCAGGTATTCACTCATACCTTATATCTATACTGCTGCCCGGCAAGCTTATGATACAGGCATTTCTATCTGTCGACCCATGTATTATGATTATCCTGAAGCAGAAGAAGCATATGCTTTTAAAAACCAATACATGTTTGGCGAGGACATATTGGTGGCTCCCATCACGCGTTCAATCGGCAATGACAGTCTATTTGTCTTAAAGGAAATATGGCTTCCTGAAGGCGATTGGATTGAATTTTGTTCAGGGACAGTATTTAAAGGCGGCAGGGTTATAAAGAGGGCATTTGCTTTAGACGAAATTCCATTATATGTCAGAGAAGGTTCGATAATTCCTATGCAGCCTAAAATGAAAAGAACTGACGAAAAACCAATAAATCCATTGATCCTTAATATTTTCCCAGGCAAAACAGGTTCTACCAGTGTATATGATGATGAAGGGAATAATCAGAACTATAAAGCCGGGACTTATGCCATAACAAATGTCACTTTCAAAAAAATTGACCATGAGAAAATAAACATTCGCATAGAACCTGTGAAGGGAAGCTTTCCCGGCATGTTGCTGTCCAGGGCTTACGAATTGAGGCTACCTCTTACTTTGCCACCAGAAGAGGTAAAAGTAAATGGTAAAACAATTAAATATGCGAGAGATTCCAACGTTAATTCCTGGAATTATGATGGCAATGAATTGTCAACACATATCTTTACGCCTGAATCAAGTGTCCGTCGAAAAGTCGAAGTTGAAATAGAGTTTCCTGAATATGATGTCACACTGCTTTCAGGCAAAAAGGGAGAGATAAATAAGCTCTTGAAATTCATAAAATTTTTAGCAGATAACAATTGGGACAAGTCCAAATATTCAAATGATCTAGCTGTTCATGTGGCCCAAACAGGGCATAGAATCAGCCTGAATCCTGATGATGCACTCTTGGAAATTCAACAATTCGATAAGGAATGGCAACAAGTGTTAGAAATGATCGAAACATATTCTCAAGAACAACCGAATTATGTATCCTATCTAGAGTTGTTAAAAACAAGTAATCTGAAGTGAAAATATTTCTTGTTAGCTTAAAATCCGGCTAACCAAACGGCTATACCTTTACCTGGCAATAACAGGAAATTCCGTTATCCGTAATCTCGTGCTTCCATAGGGGACGAGTTCCAGCTTCATAGCCGGTTGATCTGAGGTCACAGGGCTCACGGGCGGGTCATCAGCCGAATGGTTAACGATCCCCCACTGAGGAATTGCCTTGCCCAAGACCTCCAGGACGACCGGCGCATTTTCATGCACCCAAGGTACCTTTTCGAGGGGCCGGATGTAGACGGTGATGGAATTCCCCGGATGCTCTCGATCCACAACCAGCCCGTAGTTCCACGCTGTTGTTGGATAAACCTCCCAATCCGACGAATTCAGATAGTAATTCTTCAACTCGGCGAAGCGTTCCCCGATCTTAAGCGAGAAATAGAGTGGCCCGCGCATAATCGCCACGGAATTGTTATATCGCGTTTCCGTCCTCAATTCCATTGGAAGCTGAAGCTCTACCGTATCGCCGGCTTCCCATTCCCTTTTCACTTCTGCGAAGGATCCTGCCGTAGCCGGGATCGTCCTGTTCCCCACCAGGATAGTTGCCCCTTCGGCCCAGACTGGAATCCGGAAATAGAGCGGAAAAGTGGTCGGCTCTGCTACCATGACGGTGAATTTGATGCGCCCCTCAAAGGGATATCGTGTTTCCTCTATGATGGTAGCGGCAACACCCCTACCTACCCTGGCATTAACCTGGCTGGGCCCATAAGCTATCACGGCCAGCCCCTGGGTACGAGTGGCCATCCACATGTGAGCGACAAATTTGGGCCAGCCCTGGTGCATATTGGCCGTACAGCAGCCGTAGTTTGGCTCTAGCCCATATAGGTTCGATTGCGGCCCGTTTGATGACCATTCACGCTCAGCAATTGTACACAGGACCTGATTGCTCTGCTGGTCATACTGGTGTGCCCAGTAATCGGCAGTTGTCGCCCCGGGCAGTGAATTATATGCCAGCACTTCCAGGCGATCAGCCAGCTGTGGAGCGCCAATGATCTCAACCAATTTTTCCAGGGAATACATGAATTCCACCACAGCACATAATTCGGTTCCCTGCGTGGGACGCCGGCCGGAAAGGTGCTCATCACCGGAGAACCTCCCCCCCGCCTGCCCATGATGACGGTCGAGATTCTCGATCCCTTCAAAAACACGTTGTCTGTGGGTCCTGTCCTTTGAGAGGATATAGCGGAGACCGGGATACTTAACGGCCATGGCAATATTGACTACGTGGGCCGTTAATCCTGTAGCATCCCAGATGTGCGGAATCCGGCCGCTTGCCAAAGCTTCACTATCCCAGGGAAAGTCCCGGAAATAAGCCGACCAGTCATAACTGGAGTCCACAATTGATTTAGCCACTTCGAGAACATTCGCATTCTTCGTCCGGTTGTAAAGCCAGAAAGCGGAAATAAGATTCTCCTTGGCCCGAACCCCCCTCCAGGTGTGATCCGGCCAGTCGGGGGGCGCATTTTTCAGATAGGCAAAATAATTCGTCAGGAGCGAAATGACCCGCTCATCCCCGGTAGCCTCATAATATTGAGTAAGGACTTTCATGGCCACCGCCAGGGGCCAACGATCATTGTTTTCTGCGGGGCCAAACCATCCATCGGGCTGCCCGGAAGCAAGTATCCATTCCACCCACACCCTGGCTTTCTGGACCAAGAGCGAATCACCCAGCTGGTATGCCAGTGGAATCAGACCATCCAGGTAGTAGGGCCCTCTCTCCCATATCTCTCCGTCCCCTCCTTTCCAGCCCGAGTTCTCGAGGCTGGGCCAGAATTCATCGAGATGCCCGGTAAGACCGTTGGCTTGAATCACAAGCTGGTCTTCGAGCCATCCCTGCGGCTTGATGGCTCCCAGGGGCAACTTGATAAACTCATTCCGGGCCAGCGGCGGCTGGTTTGCAGCGTAATGGGCTGGGCGCTCGCAACCTATAATCATAAGTAGGAGAATAGTGGAGAGAACGACTTTTCTCATTGATCTATCACTTCCTGTGAATGTAACCGGCGACAAGCCTGCGGGGAGTATTGTTCAAAAGTCATGGATCCATCACTCC
>JBGVTM010000346.1 GCA_041862535.1 Candidatus Neomarinimicrobiota bacterium
CGATAATCCCTACCATGACCACTTCGGAAACCTTCACGAAAAGGATATCACCGACCAGCATGTGTTTGATATGCTCGGCTTCGGCTGGCGCCCAGTGCAGCACCAGGATGGCACCCGCAGCTGAAAATGCATAGACGATCCCAATGATCGCCTCCTGGGTGACACCCCTTCCCCTGGCCCGCGTCAGGGTGAAAATAATGGCCCCGGCAATGGTGAAAGCCAGTGATATCACATAGGCTGACGCACTGTGAATCTCGAGTCCGAAGAGAAAGGCTATAAAAGTACCGAGTGCCGCTATTTGTGCCAGCGCTAAATCGACAAAGATGACTTCCCGCTCAACGATGTGTATTCCCAGATAAGCAAGGATGGTTAGCAGTATCAGGCAGGCAATAAACGGCAGGATCATCAATCCAAGCATTTCTACCCCTTAATTTGAGAGTGCCTCAGGCAGTTTGCTGATAAGGTAGTCGAATAATTCCAGGTAGGTATCTACCCCCTCTACCCCGCCTACCGAGCTGGGCAGGATCAGAACTCTGGCGCCCGTTCTATCCGCCACGGTCTCCGCAACCCTGAGGTTATAGTAGGGCTCAATCATTATGACCTTAACCTGTTCATCCTTCATTATTTCCACCAGTGCTGCAATGTGAGACGGGGTAGGAGGAATGCCCGGTTTAGGTTCGATATAACCGACGATGTTGAGATTGAACCGGGTCGCAAAATAGATCCATGAGTTATGGTAGGTAACGATCCTGGCACCAGCAAACGGCTGCATGAGCCGCTGCCATTCAGTTACGGCTGAGTCGATTTTTGCGGCGTAGTGCTGGGAGTTTTGCCTGAAATACTCCGCCCCCTTGGGGAGCAACAGACAAAGTCTGTCAGTGATGCCCTCCAGAATCAGATTAGCATTGGCCGGGTCCAGCCAGTAATGCGGATTACCGTAGATGTGGATGTCCCCCATGCGCATGTCTACCCTCCCTGTCGGAACCTGGAGCTTCTCGATTCGCCTAGAGGCATCTACGTAACCTTCACCGCCATACATCACCTTTGAATTCCGCGCCGCGTCAATTATGCTCTGGGCCCATAGATCCTGGTCCATGCCGATTCTGACCAGCATGTCGGCCCCTTTAACCTGCATCACCATTGAGGGCCGCGGTTCCACCAGGTGTGGATCCTGTGTCCCCTTGGATAAGCTTTTCACCACCACTCTGTCTCCACCAACCACCATGACCATATCCGCCAGGTCAGTGGTAGTAGTCACAACTCTCAGCACATCGGCGGGAAACGCTCTAAGGGGAAGAGCAACGGCAATTACAAGCGTAATTAGCAATCTGCTTTTCATTTCAATTACTCCGGTTCATTCCAGTGGGTGGCTGTGGGGCCCGATCCCGAAGATCAACTGAATAACCGCATCGTGGATGCCGGTATCAAAACCATAACCGTACTGGAATCTGACCATGGTTGTCTCGGTTAAATGATCGGTAATAAAAGCTAAGAATTCCCTCGTCGTGTCTTTCTGAGGCAGGGCATTCTCGGCCCAATCATATCTAACTCCGGCATCCCAGTATTTGTTGAAACGGTAGCCGATGAAGTTATAAAAACCCCACCTTTCTATAGAGCCAGTGGGCAATTCTCTTATGAGGTTTAAGACTTCTCCTTGCAAAAACAACCGCTGGTAGGCTGAAGGCCAGAACTTGAAGGTTACATCCAGACCTACCACCTTAGCCTCGTCCTTCTGTTCTCCGTGCAGTATACCCTTACCGATGGCTCCGCTCCCGCCGACTTCCAGTTCCGAGTTGTCTCCCACCGGAAATGAGGCCCACGCGCGGGACGTATATACCTCATCGACTAGGGCGAACTCTTCCGATTCCTCAACATCCTCCTCTGCGTGCGCCTCGCTCTCGGCCCTCCAGGCGCCCAGGGTAAGCTGTAAAAAGAAAGGCAGTGGCAATAAATAGTCGAGGGAGGCCCCCTCGCCAACTAACCCATGCTCTCCAAAGAAGTTTGTCAACACCACCGGCCGGTCAGCATAAGGCACGTGATGCTGATGGAGTTTGTTGACTTTTCCAAAGTCAACGTGTTTCTTGCCCACAAGCAGGCTTAATCCTCCCAACACATTCAGGAAGCTGGCATAGCCCTCGCATATTTCTGCTTCAACATGGTCTCCATGGCGGTGAAATGCCAGAAACACATCCGCCCGCATCTCAGGATACAGGTACCCTTGAAGGGCAAATTCGATTTCCCTGATCAGTATTTTGTTGCGATAGAAGTCACTCTTATCCTCGGATGCCTTCGCCACAACATCACCCACCAGACTGACGTCAGGCAGGTTCTTGGGAACCCCCCGCATCCCGGGGAGCGGTGTATCCTGCGGCTCATCCTGAGCAGAGGTGAAATCGGCCAGGAGTAGAATGACAATAGCAAATTTCAGTAGGTACCTTAAGGTAAGAAGCACTCTCGCCCCCTTAGCTGGATTGCTCTAACAGCCTTATTAGATCATTGAATACAGGCATCGATCTAGATGAAAACGGCGCACACAAAAGTGTACACACGTACTTTAAAGTGTGAATATAATATCAAAATTATTCGCTGCTCATACTTAAATTCACCTGTTTTTCCAGTGGCTTTTATTCAACGGAGACGGCTATAACAAATAGAGGCTTGAGACATCACCATGAATCAGCAAGTAACCCCCAATGTCGGGCGTATTATTCGAGAACTGAGAAGGCAACAAGGATTGCCATTACGTACACTTGCCAACCGGTGTGGTCTTTCAATCAACGCTATCAGTCGGATAGAGCGAGGAGAAAACTCCCCGACCGTTTTCTCCTTACACCGCCTGTCGATAGCGCTTAATGTGCCTATCACCGCCTTTTTTAGGGAAGAGGCTGATGAAACAATTATATTCGTAAGAGGCAATGAGAGGCTCCGCCACCAAATGAATGGAATGGTTCTGCAAAGCTTAGGGAGCGGCCTCTCCCAGCAACAACTCGAGCCCTTCTTGATAACTATAGAGCCGAGTACCAGTTATAGTAATCATCCCGTTACCCATCATGGCGAGGAGTTCGTCTATTGTCTGGAGGGCAAATTTGAGTATTGTGTGAATGATCGAGTTTATCCAATGCTGGTCGGCGACAGTCTGATTTTCAAGGCCACACAGCCACATTACTGGAATAATCCCTCTGAGACCCTGGCCAAAGCGATATTGGTCTTCCAGGCGAGTCAGGCCCAGCACCTGCTTCGTCAACCCGCACCTGGGGAGTAGGCTCCTTAAAGATTTCAGTACCACCCAAGGTACACCATATGAAAGAAAAATCCCTGCTCACTCTTGACGCGGCCGTTAACCTTGCTCTGGGATTACCCTTAATGCTCATTCCCGCCAGCACCGCCCGATTCCTCGCTATACCCCTTCCCGAGCCAACCTTCTACGCAAGCATCTTAGGCGCGGTACTGACCGGGATAGGCCTGGCCCTACTGGTGGAACGATTCCACGAAAGATTCCGCATGAGCGGTTTAGGCCTCGGAGGGGCTATCACCATCAACATCGTTGGGGCCGGTGTGCTGATAATCTGGCTGCTGTGGGGTTCCCTGGACATACCACTGCGGGGTTATGCCTTCCTGTGGGCAGTAGCAGTAGTTGTGCTGGGAATCAGTCTGGTGGAAATACAGGCCTACTTCCGCAGGGGGTCGCCGAAAAATATGCCCAATCCCAGAACAAGAAAGGAGTAGCACATGGCAAACGAAAAAAAGCATGGACGTATTCAGGTGGATGCTGGTGGTATAATTGGCCCGATCTGGTTCATCGGCTGGCTTTTCACCCTCGCCTACGTCCAGCTACCATGGTGGAAGGCAATTATCGGACTGATTATCTGGCCCTATTTCTTGGGCACTTCATTAAGGTAGATAGCGCAGCTTCCTATCTGCCGGCTCTATAGGCAGCTATTATGCCCTGAGACCCTGTCTCACTTCCGCTCCTGACGACAGACGCTCAACGTGTCTGCCGATCAGGATCATCCGGTTTCACCTCGAATCTACCGGATTACCATGCCCTTCGTGCCGGGATCACTGCGGGAGATGTACATTGACCTCTCTTTATTACAAGACGGAATTGGGCAATAATTCGTAGCTGCTCCGGGCGCAAGGGAGGACTGGCCTGACAATAACGCCGGTGAAAGCCGTTTAAACCTTTTGATAGCCTGAAACATGTTGGATAGATTAAACCTTAACCACTCATGGGCATATCTGAACCAGATTCGCCGAGCGTGATGCTGATATGCTGAAATTATGTCGTAGAGTATAAGTTAGGTTGTGCTTATCATTATTTAGCTTGGAGGCATAATGAATAGAACGATCAGTTTTTTCGTTACAATTATTATCTCCCTGCTGGTTTCTTTTCCCCTTAATGGGCAGGAGTCTCTCCGCCACAAAGTCAAGTACGTACCAAGGTATCGGGATCCCGTGCTCGAGGAAATGAAGGCGAAGAACGAGCAGGCTGCGAAGGAGCGCCAGGCACAGACACAAAGAATCCGCGATACTCAGGAGGAATCGAAGGAGAAAAAGAAAAAGCAGGAGCGGCAGCTCCGCTTTGACTTTGCTGGAATCCAGAAACCAGCCTCTCCTGATGTATTCCAAAGCGTTTATCATTCTAAACCGATCAGACAGTTTATGACCGGAACGTGTTGGTGTTTCAGCACCACCTCATTTTTCGAGTCGGAGGTCTATCGACTCACCGGCCAGAAGATCAAGTTGTCGGAAATGTTCACAGTATACCACGAATACCTGGAAGAAGCGCGGCGCTATATCCAGGAGCGCGGTGATTCCTTCTTTGACGAGGGCTCCGAGGGCAACGCCGTGATCCTGGTCTGGCGCAAGCACGGCGTCGTGCCGGCTGCGGCCTACAAAGGCGAATTGGATGCCGACGGTCGCTACGACCATAGCGAAATGTTCGCGGAAATGAAAAACTATCTGGCATACATCAAGGAAAACGACCTTTGGGACCAAGACCTGGTGCTGTCAGCCCTCCGCCTGATCATGGATAAATACATGGGCCAGCCACCGGACCGGTTTGTCTGGCAGGGCCGGGAAATGACTCCCCCGCAATTCCTAGCGGATGTCCTCAAACTCAACCTTGATGACTACGTCTGCGTTATGTCCACTCTCACTCAACCCTTCTATACCTACGGCGAATACGAAGTCGAAGCCAATTGGTGGCACAGCCGGGACTACTACAACCTGCCGCTGGATCAGTTCTATCAGGTCATCACCTACGCCATCCGGAACGGTTATTCCGTCCGTCTCAATGGTGACGTCTCGGAACCCGGCCACAACGGCTTCGAGGACGCGGCCATCATCCCCACATTCGACATCCCGCCCGACTACATCGATCAGGATGCCCGCGAATTCCGCTTCAATAATGGCACCTCCGCCGACGATCACGACGTGCATCTAGTCGGGTACACCCGCAGCGGCGACCACGATTGGTTCCTCATCAAGGATTCCGCCAGCTCCGCCCAGCATGGAAAATATAAGGGCTATTATTTCTACCGCGAGGATTATATCAAGCTGAAAATGCTGACATACATTGTCCACAAAGACGCCGTGAAAGCTGTGGTTAAAGACTTTCGCTAGGGGAAATGGGCATAAATTATTTCTTCGCAACAGCATAGTTCTACACACCTAACCATGGCCGTCATTCCGGGTGAAAGGAGGAACCTATTTCCCTGGTAACTGCGGAAGTTCATCGTCCGAACGTAGTCGGCTCTATGGAACAGGCTCCCTGTAAAGCGATATTTTGCCAAGGTTAACCTCCTTCCAGGCCATATATTGA
>JBGVTM010000347.1 GCA_041862535.1 Candidatus Neomarinimicrobiota bacterium
GCGCCTTCCACGAAGACAACTTCGCCAAGTCCCCCGAACTTAACATGGTCTTCCCCACCGTTCAGGAAGGACATAAGGACGCCTATGCCCTGGATATCCTGGCCGACCTCTTGACGGATGGTAAGAAGGCCCCGCTTTACAAGGTGATTGTGGAAGAGAAAAAACTGGCCCCGAGCATCTCGGGCTACCAGGAAAGCATGGAGATTACCGGCGCCTTCCACTTCCGCATCCGGACCTTCCCCGATATCAGCCTGACGGACGTGGAAAAAGCCATCCAGGAAGCCTTCGAGCGCTTCGAAACCGAAGGCTTCACCGACCGTGACCTGGCCCGGATCAAGGCCCAGACCGAGACCGTCTTCTACAACAGTATTGCCAGCATCCTGGGCAAAGCCTTCCAACTGGCCCGTTATAACGAATACTTCGGCTCCCCCGACTTCCTTGTGGAGTATATCCAGAACTACCTGGCTGTCACTAAAGAAGACGTCATGCGGGTGTACAACACTTATCTCAAGGGCAAGCCTTACGTGCTCACCAGCTTCGTGCCCAAGGGACAGGCGGAACTGGTTGCCGGCGGCTCGGAGCGCTTCCCGGTTGTCGAAGACGTTATTATGGCTGAAGCCCCCGCCGAGAAGCCCGCAGCCACCCCGGCTGCCGAGGCGATGATTGAGAAAACCCCCTCCAGCATAGACCGCGCCGTCAAGCCCCCCTTCGGGCCCCAGCCCCTGCTCTCCCTGCCCACCGTCTGGCGGCACGAACTGAACAACGGCATCCGCATTTTCGGCATCCAGCACGACGAGCTGCCGCTGGTGCAGTTTTCGCTGGTGCTCAAGGGCGGCCAGCTGCTTGATCTGCCGGATAAAGTCGGCGTGGCAAACATGATAACCGACATCATGATGGAAGGGACCCAGACCAAGACCCCCCTCGAGCTGGAAGAAGCCATTGACGAACTGGGCTCCAGAGTTGACATGTACACCGGCCGGGAGTCCATCACCGTCCGCGCCAACACCCTGACGCGGAACTTCGAGAGAACCTACGCCCTGGTGGAGGAAATCCTCCTGGAGCCCCGCTGGGACGCGAAGGAGTACGCCCGCATCAAGGACCAGACGCTGGAAGACATCCATCGCGCCGGAGCTGACCCCCAATCCATCGCCACCAACACCTTCAACCGGCTGGTCTATGGTGAAGACCATATCCTGGGCCACCCCCTCATCGGGCACACCGAAACCGTGGAAGCCATCACCATCGAAGACCTGAAGGCCTACTACCAGGCCAATTTCTCACCCGCGCTGGTCCACATCGTGGTCGTGGGCAACGTAACCAGAGACCAGGCGCTGGCGACCTTCCAGTCCCTGGAGGAGAAATGGCCGCTGAAGGAGGTAATTTTCCCCGAGCAGCCCGAGCCGCCGGCCATCAAAAAGAGCACGGTATACTTCGTGGACGTCCCCGGCGCCAAGCAGTCGCAGCTGCGCGTCGGCTATCTGGGCCTGCCCTACACCGATCCCGATTACTACCCCGCCGAGGTGATGAACTACAAGCTGGGTGGCGCCTTCAACGCCCGGCTCAACATGATCCTCCGAGAGGAGAAGGGCTACACCTATGGGGCACGGTCAGGTTTCGCCGGTGGCCACTATCCCGGCACCTTCGCCGCCTCGACCTCCGTTCATACCGCTGCCACCCTGGAGTCCATGACCATCATCCGGGACGAGATGGCCAAATACACCCAGGGCATCCCCCCGGAGGACCTCCAGTTCACCAAGGACGCTCTGATCAAGTCCAACGCCCGGAGCTTCGAGACCCTGGGCGCCCTCATGGGCATGCTGGACGACATGGCCCGCTACGGCCTCCCGGACGACTATATCAAGGACCGGGAGCAGGTCGTCCAGGAGCTGACCCTGGAGCGCCACCGGCAGCTGGCCCGGCAGTACCTCCCCGCCGACCGCATGGTCTACCTGGTGGTGGGCGACGCCAAAACCCAGCTGGAACCACTCAAGGATCTCGGCTTTGGCAAACCAAATCTGATCGAACAAGAATAATGAGCTGAACCCCCAACGGGAGGGTAGCAGACTCCTCTGCCCACCATCACTGACCGAACCGCCCTGGTGAGCAACCCGTTCGCCGGGGCGGTTCTCCTCATACCTGATCCCGACGCCAGCAAACGGGCCTATTCCCATGTTAGCCCCGCCTGCGGCGCGATTCAGCAGCGGACTCCTCCCGCTATGCTTCCTCGATAATATTCCCTACCTGTGTAATGAAGTGCAGCTTCTTGAGATTTTCCGTGATAAGCTTGATATTTTACAGCGTGTTAAGTAATTTGTACTGGAAGCCTTTTCTCGAAGACTCCCACGCTAATTGATAGACCGAGTGGCAAGACTAGTGGATGGTTACATAGAACCAGGGCACCATGAAGTTCAATGAAACGGTCAGGAGTTCCCCTCCGGCATCTACATTGCCCGGCTACGCCGTGCTACGCCGGAGTACAGCAAGTCCATCAAGATGCTGCTATTAAAATAAGCGTTAGCTTAGTCCCATCATAAATCCCGCCATCAGTCCCGCTGAAAGCGGGGCCAAAAGTCCTGCTAGCAGTAGGGCCAACGGCGGGACAGAAAGCGGGAGTGCTGCTGAAGTAGGGGGCACGCCCGGCTATTAGCTTCCGGGATTATAGCTTGAGGCCCCATGAGGAATTTCTCCGTAGCGTCAGCCGTTCGGCTTCACCGACGCCGGCGCCTGATAAATCTCAGCAGCAGCTCCGGACCCTGCTGTGGTACGGACTGCTCACCCGAGAGAAGGAAAAAACATGAGTGTTCTTGACTATATCGGCATTGTCATCGGTGCCACCGTTGGGGTGCTCTTCGTCTTTCTATCTGTCGTGACCTTTTCCCCTGGATTCAAGGTGCCCAGGCAGCCCATCAAGAAGGCGCCGAGGCAGGCCCCTCATCTGGACGCGCCCCCACCCGCGACGCGCAAAGACGTGCGTTTTGAGGTCAACGGAACATCCATCAGCGCCTGGCTCTATCTGCCCGAGGATGTCACGGCCCCGGTCCCCGGCATCGTTATGGCACACGGCCTCGGAGGCACCAAGGATTTCCTGCTGGAGCCCTACGCAATTCGATACACCGAAGCCGGCTACGCGGTGCTCACCTTCGACTACCGGTTCTTCGGCGCGAGCGGGGGCGAGCCGCGGCAGCTGCTCTCGATCCCGCACCAGCTGGAGGACCTGGCGGCCGCCGTCGCCTACGCTCGCAGCCTGGAGGAGGTCGATCC
>JBGVTM010000348.1 GCA_041862535.1 Candidatus Neomarinimicrobiota bacterium
GCGCTTTGTCAGCCGACAGGATGAGAGTTACGGGGCCAAATTGCTGGCAGCCATGCGCAACCAGTTCGGCGGCCACGCGGTGATGCGCAAAGCGTAGTGCATGAAGGACTTACTTGAAGAAGCTGGCCTGCGCTCCGAAGCCAAGGAGGTTTTCAACTAATCCGCCAACGGCTTCTACGAGAGCGTCGGTATGGAAGACATGATGGACGAGGGCACCCTCCTGGTCTACGAGATGAACGGGGGAGCCTCTAACGCTGGTGAAAGAGGTCAACTGGAGCGACCAACATTAATGATACGGAGGGAAGTAAGCTATGGCCAAGATAGCGATCAACGGATTGGGAAGAATAGGAAGGGCAGCTTTCAAGATTATACTCGAAACCCCGGAATTGGAACTAGTCGCAGTTAATGACTTGGTTCCACCGGATAACCTCGCTTACCTGCTGAAGTACGATACAGTCTATGGTAGGTATGACAAAAAGGTAGAAAGCGACAGCGATAGCCTTATCGTAGAAGGCAAAAGGTATAGAGTCTTTAATCAAAGAGATCCTGCCCAACTACCCTGGGGCGATTTGGGGATTGACGTCGTTTTTGAATGTACCGGCGTCTTCACCCGAAAGAAGGATTTGGAAAAGCATCTTCAGGCCGGCGCAAAATTTGTTGTTCTATCTGCTCCGACGAAGAGTGAAGACATAGGTACAGTGATCCACGGTGTCAACAAGCCCGAAGACGGCTCGGTTCGGATGATATCTTGTGCAAGCTGCACGACAAATTCCATTGCCCCTGCTGTTGAGATTATGGGTAGAAGGATAGGGATTAGGAAGGCAATAATGACGACTATCCACGCCTATACTTCAAGCCAATCAATAGTGGATGGGCCAAACAAGAGCCCCAGAAGAGGGAGAGCAGGTGCTGCAAATTTCGTGCCCACATCGACGGGTGCTGCAATAGCGACCACCAAAGCACTTCCACAATACGAAGGAAAGTTTGATGGAGTTGCTGTCCGCGGCCCAGTTCCAGTAGGTTCAATTGCCGACATTGTCTTTCTTACAGCGAGAAAGACTACCATAGAGGAGGTAAACAGAATATTCAGAGAAGAAGCAGAAAGCGAAAAATATGAAGGTATTCTGGGAGTGTCAGAGGATCCAATCGTCTCCTCTGACATTATCAAGGATCCCCGTGCCTCCATTATTGATCTGGGTATGACCCGAGTAGTAGATGGGGACCTGGTTAAGGTTATGAGTTGGTACGATAACGAATGGGGTTACACCAATCAAATGATAAGAGAGGCACTACGAATAGTTAAGGGATAACACGTTGTCTGAACAAGAGCGCCTCTCACCAGGTGCCTATGCTAAGAATGGCCTGATCTGGTCAGAGACCGGCTCCGGTTGACCGTTGGGATAGGCTCCAATCGGAATGCGCTTTGACATCGTGGAGAATTTCCTCGACAACAAATCGGGTGGAGTTGGCTGCGCCAACAACATCGACGAGGTCGGCGCAGGTTTGCAGCAGGCCCAGACGTGGATCGCCAGCGCTCTGCGAGCAGGTAACAAAAGTTCCGCTGATAGCATTAGAATTATGATAAGGATGCGTGGAATGTCCACTGCCCTGTCATCGCCACGGACAATTGGAAAATAATGAAGAAGGAGGTATTTTAAAGATGGCAGACTTCGTGAAGAACCGCTATCTGTTAATCACCGTCGCGCTGGTGTTAGCTCTTACGCTTCTGGTAGGCAATTTCCTTGCCCCGCTGTCCCTTCCGGCAGGGGAGAAAATCGCCTCTGCTATAGAAGCCACACCAACACCCAACCCACTCCCCTTGGATCTTGGTGGCACGGAAGAGGAAAAGCTGTTGACGGCCATTTACCGCCAGGTCATCGCCTCAGTGGTCAATATCACTGTGGTCAAACGAGTGGAGGTGGCTCCAGGTCTCCCTGGCTTTCCACCAATACCGGGGTTGCCCTCCATCCCGCGCTCGCCGGAGGAGTTCTATCAGGAAGGTCAGGGTTCCGGCTTTGTCTGGGATGAACAAGGCCACATTGTCACTAATAACCATGTGGTGGAGGAGGCCGACACGGTGGAGGTCATCTTCTGGGATGACACGGTTGTTAGAGCGGAGGTGGTCGGCACCGACCCCGACAGCGACTTGGCCGTGATCAAAGTGGACCCCGCCGAAGTCGAATTGCACTCGGTAACCCTGGGCGATTCCGATGCCCTGGCCGTAGGGCAGATGGCCATCGCCATCGGCAACCCCTTTGGCCAGGCGGGCACTATGACCCATGGCATCATCAGCGCGCTGGGGCGCACCTTCCGGCCCGGCGGCAGCCCCTTCGCCATCCCGGAGATGATTCAGACCGATGCAGCCATCAACCCCGGCAACTCCGGCGGGCCGATTTTGAATTCCAAAGGCGAAGTTATCGGCATAAACACCCTGATCCTCTCTCGTTCCGGCTCCAGCGCCGGGGTGGGCTTTGCCGTGCCCATCAACATCGCCAAGCGGGTGGTGCCCGTCCTGATAGAGAAAGGTGAATATCACCATTCCTGGCTGGGTATCTCTGGCACGGATGTTGCCCCGGCCATCGCGGAGCTTATGAACCTGCCCGCCGGGACGCGCGGCGCGCTGATCATCGAGCTAAGCCAGGGCGGCCCTGCCGACCGGGCTGGGCTCAGAGGCAGCGATAAGACCGCCGAAATCAATGGTCGCCAGGTGAAAATCGGGGGCGATGTGATTATCGCCATTGACGATTCCCCTGTGCGCCGTATGGATGATCTGATTGCCTACCTGGTGGAAGAGACCCAGCCAGGCCAGCAGGTGGAACTCACCATCCTCCGCGAAGGGGAGGAGCAGAAAGTTACGCTGGAACTTGGCGAACGGCCCAGGAGAGAGTAAGGAATAAGAGTTCCGACAGGGGGCTGAAGGCAGACCTGGAGATTGAAGGTGCGACGCTCCTCAACTCCCGGGTGCGTCGCACCTTCTCTTTCGCTCTGCCGGAACGGGTGCTGAGATTCAGAGCAGGCGTTGTAGTGTGCCTATCACGCGAAATCGGTGTGATATGCGAAGTAATTCGGTTACTTAACCTTATGCTCCATCCCATGCTGGCCTACGGCGCGGTGCGTGCCGTGATGGATGGGGCGGGGTTACTGGTCGCTACCGCCCCGCCGAACCACCGAGCCTCCGACGGCGTTCCTGATGCTACAGGCCTTTTCGGCCGGGTGCACGGCGCTGACCGGGATCGAGGCCATCAGCAACGGCGTGCCAGCATTTCAGCCCCCCAAGGCGAACAATATCGGGTGGACACTGATGATCATAGCCCTCTTGGTTGTGTGAAACAGCATTAGAAACGTCGTCTAACAGGGACTTTTCGGCTCATTGTGTTCGCCCAAATGCTTTACCCCTCGCAAAGTCC
>JBGVTM010000349.1 GCA_041862535.1 Candidatus Neomarinimicrobiota bacterium
GCGCACCGCTTTGCTGATATTCCCAGGTATCGCCACCATCGCCGGTATGAATGACTGTCCCGGAATCGCCCACGGCCCAACCATGCTGCTGGTCGGCAAAGTGAATGGCGGAGAAATGGACGTCCCCGGATGGCTCCCGCACGAGGTGCCATTCCCCCTCTTCAATACCGGTGGGGCTGATCTGGCAAGACCAGAGAATTAAACCGCAAAAGAGCAGCAGTTTTTTCATTTACTCATCCTCCCACGCCGCCTGTTCCTGTAATCCGTAACTCGAAACCAGTAACTCTCAATTTTGAACTTAGTCAGTTCCACCACGGATGTGACGGCAGGATCGGCTCGAACGGCCCCATGGCATCCATGGTCTGCAGGCCGGTCTCCAGGAAATTCTCCAGGATCTCGATGCGCAGCTCCAGGGACTGCAGCTCCAGCATTTTCTGTTTCTCCTGCGCCTCGATCGGCAGCGCGCTAATGATCACGTGAGCCAGCATCGGCAGGGGGATGTCCGCCGCCTCCAGTACCTCCAGGCTACTGTGCACCTCGGCCCGATCCAGGATCGACTGAAAAAGATGCAGGATGTGCTTGCGCTTATGCTCCGCATCGGTCACCTGGCTGAACTCCGTCAGCGGCGTCACGGCTCCCCGGCGATAGGGCCGGTCCGAGTCCACCTCCTCCACCTGCACCTTCACCAGGCCGGTCACCAGGATATCAAATCGGTCCCCTTCCAGCGGCTTCACGTCAGTGACGTACCCCAGGGTGGCAATATTACAGAAAGGCGGCGCCGCGTCATGACGGTCAGCTTCCGTTTCCTGCAACAGGGCGATGGTCAACATACGCTCGCCCGCCTGGCAGTCCTTCACCATCTGCACGTAATGCGGCTCGAAGATGCGGAAAGGCTGGACGGTCTGGGGGAAAAATACGAAGTCCGGCAGGGGAAACAGCGGCGTCGTGCCGGAAAAGGTTTCCAGCAGGTCCTTAAGCGTCTTAACCAAAGGAATCTCCCTGAAGGGCCCCGCCGCTAGGCATCGATCAAGGCCAGCACCTCGTTCACCAGGCCTTCTATGCCTACCCAGGTTTCCCCGATCTTCTTGGCCAGCATGTAGGCCGGGGTGGAGACGATTTTGTTCTCTTTGTCCGTGATGTGCTTGGTTACGCTGCAGGCCACGTGGGTGGTGCCCATCTCCTCGATATCCTGGGCGGTGGCGGGATCGTTGCCGATGGTCAACTGCGTGTTCACCCCCAGGCCTTCCAGGATCTTCGCCAGCATGGCCGGAGCGATGCAGATGACCCCCAGCGGTTTGTTGGCGGCGATGATCTCACGCACCAGGCGCTGAACCTCTTCATCCACCTGGCAATTGGGGCCCTCAAAGGCGTAGGTGGAGAGGTTCTTGGCTACCCCGTACCCACCCGGAAATATCAGGGCATCCATGTCTTCCGCCGTCACCTCGGCGAGGTCCTTGATTTCGCCCCGGACAATCCGCGCCGCTTCCACCAGCACGTTGCGGGTCTCACCTGCTACCGCCTCGCCCGTCACGTGGTTAACTACATGCATCTGATCAATATTGGGAGCTATGGCCAGGATATCCGCCCCGGCCCGCTCCAGATTATAAAGCGTGGCTACGGATTCGTAGATTTCAGCCCCATCCAGGAAACCACATCCCGAGAGGCAAACACCGACTGTTGGCATGGTTATACCCTCCGCTTTTTCACCCTGTTGGGCTATGGCTGGGATAAGTTAGATGACCCTTATATCCTTGTCAACTGCTTTACCCATACCACTGTCATTCCGGGTCCCGATTTTACATTGGGACGAAGAATCTCACTTCGTCTTTATCTGGGCCAGGACATTCCGTTTCAGCCCCTCATATCCCGCCCGCCGCGCCGCGCTGCCTCGCAGCAGCTTATCCCACCGCTTCTCACCCAGCGCCGCCCAATCCTCAAAGCCAAATGCGGTGATGAACTCCCGCGGCGCGAATCCTGGCTCCGGGCTCGGCCGGGCAAACCGGACGTTCCAGGGGCACACCGCCTGGCAGATGTCGCAGCCGTAAATCCAGCCGTGCAGCCAGCCCGCCTGTTCCCGGCTGAAGCTGTCCCGGTACTCGATAGTCAGATAGGAGATGCACCGGCGAGCGTCGATTTGATACGGGGTGGTGAGGGCGCCGGTGGGGCAGGCCTCCAGGCAGGCAGTGCAGCTGCCGCACAGGTCCTCGTCAAAGGGCCTGCCCTGAGCCTGGCCGAAGGGCGGATCGGGTTCCAACCCCACATCCAGCAGCAGCACCCCCAGGAACAGCCACGAGCCGTAATC
>JBGVTM010000350.1 GCA_041862535.1 Candidatus Neomarinimicrobiota bacterium
TCTTCTGCGTCCCTTTGCCTTGTCTTGTTTCGTGCCTATCCGTGTTAATCCGTGGCTAAGATTTCTTGGCGTCTTTGCGGTTTCATATTTTCTTATCTTTGCGTCTCTGTGGTTCATTTCTCGCGCACCCGGCGCTCTCTCCAGCTCGCTGCTAACTCGGGACTAGAAACTCGAAACTTGAATCTTCTTTCAGATACCGCGCTTCGTACAGCTATGGTTATTGACGTGTCTACTTCTCCTTGGGGAGAAGGACGGGATGAGGGGTCAACTCGAAACCTGAAACTCGGAACTTTAAACTTCTTTTTTCGCGCACCACGCGCATCAGGCGAACGACAAACCCCTGCCATTGGCTTATATTCCGGCACGATGATAATGATGCCCCATACCGCCCCGCCCTGCCCTTGGTCCCGTCTACAATCCCGCCAGAGGCGGGGCCGTAGGCGGTGCCTGCCGCTACCACTACTCTGGATGCGGAGTAGAAAATTCTACACCCCGGATTTAACCCTCCCGTCGGGAAAAAATTTTAAAATGCTGAATTTTGTGTGGATTTTGTTGAATTTTAAGGGCTCCCCCTGGCCCCGGTTTGGCGGCCCGCCTCAGCGCTGGGCCCGGAGTAGACCCCAAAGTAACATGCTGATGCAGCTGCACCATTGCGGTAATAAAAACCGGCCCTCCCCCGCTGTGGGAAAGGGCCGATCTGATTGATTAGATTCTAATGGAGGCTTGCCTTAGTACATGTCGCCCATGCCGCCCGGAGGCATCGGCGGCATCTTCTGCTCTTCCTTCTTCTCGGCCACCAGCGCCTCGGTGGTGATCAGCAGGCTGGCTACGCTGGCAGCGTTCTCTACCGCTATGCGGGTCACCTTGGTCGGATCAATAATGCCCATCTTGTACATGCTGCCGTACCTCTCCTCCTGGGCGTCAAAGCCGTAGTCGCCATCCTTGTGATCGCGCACCTGCGCGAATACCACCGAGCCTTCATGGCCGGAGTTCTCCGCGATCTGGCGCAGGGGCATCTCCAGGGCCTTCTTCAAGATCTCCGCACCGATCTTCTGATCGCTATTATCCAGCTTCGTGACGTCGATGGCCTTGATCGCCCGCACCAACGCGACCCCGCCTCCGGGGATGATCCCCTCCTCAACGGCGGCGCGGGTTGCGTGAAGCGCATCTTCCACCCGGGCCTTCTTCTCCTTCATCTCCACCTCGGTGGATGCGCCCACGTTCAATACGGCTACACCACCGGAGAGCTTGGCCAAACGCTCCTGCAGCTTCTCCTTGTCGTAGTCCGAAGTGGTCTTGTCGATCTGGACCTTGATCTCGTTGATCCGGGTCAGGATATCATCGCTGCTGCCGCCGCCCTGGACAATAGTTGTGTTGTCCTTATCAATGGTGATGCGCTTGGCCGTACCCAGATAGGACAGGGTGGCGTTCTCCAGCTTATAACCCTGCTCCTCCGAAATGACAGTGCCGCCAGTCAGGACCGCGATATCCTGAAGCATAGCCTTGCGGCGATCACCAAAGCCCGGCGCTTTCACAGCAGCCACCCGCAGCGAACCGCGAATCTTGTTCACCACCAGGGTGGCCAGGGCCTCTCCCTCCACATCCTCGGCGACTACCAGGAGCGGCTTGCCGGACTGGGCTACCTTCTCCAGGATGGGCAGCAGATCCTTCATGGTACTGATCTTTTTGTCATGGATCAGAATGTAGGCTTCCTCCAGCTGGGCCTCCATATCTTCGGGGTTGGTGACGAAGTAAGGCGACAGGTAGCCTCGATCAAACTGCATGCCTTCCACAATCTCCAGCTCGATCGCGGTCGACTTGCCTTCTTCCACCGTGATGACTCCATCATTGCCCACCTTTTCCATCGCGTCAGCAATGCTGTTACCAATGGTGGCGTCGCCGTTCGCCGAAATCGTGCCCACTTGAGAGATCTCTTCCTTGCCACCCACCTCGCGGCTCTGCGCCTTCAGAGACTCCACCACCTGGGTAACCGCCCAATCTACACCCCGCTTCAGGTCCATGGGATTAGCTCCAGCAGTGACGTTCTTCAGACCTTCAGTAATAATGGACTGCGCCAGCACAGTGGCGGTGGTGGTACCGTCACCAGCCACGTCCGAAGTCTTGGAGGCTACCTCCCGCACCATCTGGGCACCCATGTTCTCGTACGGGTCCTCCAGCTCAATCTCCTTGGCAACGGTCACACCGTCTTTAGTAACGGTGGGAGCGCCAAATTTCTTCTCGAGCACCACGTTACGCCCCTTGGGACCCAGTGTTACTTTTACCGCTTCAGCCAGCTTATCCACACCCGACTTCAGGTACCGACGGGCATCAACACCATAGACTAGAATCTTTGCCATTGCGTCTATTCTCCTTTCGAAATCGTTGAAACTTTGAGACTAGAGAATTGCGTAAATATCGCTTTCACGAACAATGAGGTATTCCACTCCCTCAATGGTGAACTCGGTCCCGGAGTACTTGCCGTACAGGACCTTGTCACCCTTCTTGACCTGGGGCTTGATTAGCTGACCGTTGTCAGCAATTTTCCCGGGGCCAACCGCCACTATTTCGCCCTGCTGAGGCTTCTCCTTGGCGGTATCGGGCAGAATAATGCCGCCCTTACTGACATCCTCCGCTTCCGCAGGCCTAATTACCACTCGATCCTGGAGAGGTTTCAGGTTCATATGTGCACTCCTATGATTTCAGTCATTGACTTTATGTTCAAATTTGGAATAATCTGAGAATAAAGCTCGAACCCAAACAGCAAGATTTCAGATTCGAGCAGCAATAAATTTAAATTTATTTCCAGAGAGGGAAAAAGCATTTTTTAGCACTCTTATTGTAAGAGTGCTATGCCGGGGCAAAGTCAACCGCCGGTGCTGCCGAACCCGCCGCTGCCCCTCGTGGTCGCAGATAGTTCCTCGCACAGCTCGTACTCAACACCCGAGCCATCCAGCGCCACCAGCTGAAAGAGGCGATCACCCCGGTGTACCGTATAGGGAACATCCTTAATGTTGTCACACACGGCTACGAGCTCCCCCCGATAGCCGCCATCGATCAAACCAATGGAATTGGCCATCCTCAAGGGAGTTATTGCAATAGAGGACCGGGGCATAAGCAAATAGGCCCGACCGTCCTCTGGTTCACACTGGATACCCAGATGGATGGCCTTGGTCTCCCTTCCCTCGAAAGTCTGATCCTTGACGATGAACAAATCCAGCCCGGCATCGCCGAGGTGGTAATGGCCATGGTTGACATAGAGCTGCCGAACGCTGTCAGTAAGCGGTTTGATGTACAACTTCATGGAATGGCAGTCGGATGTTAAGGCGGGTAATCCAGTCAAATACAGGAAAAAAATAACTCGGACGCAACGAGCGGCTTCGGCTCAGTTGGCCCAGCCTGAACCACTGAGCTTGAATCAGCCCACGCTTTGAAATGCCACTATTCTCTCCTATTTTTTAGCCCATTATAAAGAACTCAAACTTTATGCGGACGCTGATCATTACCCTGCTCCTGGTCTTTATGACAATCGATATTGCCCAGGGCCAGACCGAGAGGTTTGTCGAGGCAGCCAAATTTCCCCAACCACCGGTAATCGATGGCCATGTCGACGAAGCGGTGTGGCAGCTGGCCGAACCGATCGAGGGATTCATCCAATTCGAACCGGAGCATGGTCAACCCTCTCCCCTGCGTACTATCGTGTATATCGGCTACAGCAACGAAGCCCTCTATGTCGCTTTTATCTGCGTCGATCCGGAGCCGGAAAGGATTGCCGCCGCTATTATAAAACGCGACGGTGAACTTGATGATGACGATGCTGTTGTCATCATGCTCGACACTTTCGACGACAATAGTAATTGCACCTATTTCATGACCAACAGTCTCGGCACGCAAGCCGACGGAAAGGTCGCTGACAATGGCCGCTCCAATGACGAAAATTGGGACGCTGCCTGGCTCTCCGCTGCCGCTCGAATCTCAGAGGGCTGGACGGCCGAATTCGCCATCCCCTTCCACATCCTAAGGTTTCAGGGTGGAGCAGGTCGCACCTGGGGGCTGAACCTCGGCCGCTACTATCCCAGACGTCTTGAGGAGAGTTACTGGCTCGGACCTCTGGAGGACGAGTATCGTGTCGCTCAATTCGGAGATTTGACCGATCTGGACCTCCCGGCTTTGGTCAAGCGCTATGAGATTATCCCCTACGCCTTATCCCAGTCCGAAGAGAGGCAGAACCTGGAGGGAAGGGTCGGCCTGGACCTACGCTACCGCCTGGGCAGCAACCTCAGCGCCGACCTGACCATCAATCCCGACTTCGCTATCGTCGAAGCCGACGTCGAGCAGATCAACCTGACCCGCTTTGAGCTGAGCATCCCCGAGAAACGCCCCTTTTTCCTTGAGGGAGGTGAGCTGTTCCGCCAGCGGGTCCAGCAGTTCTACTCCAGGCGGATCGGCGACATCCCCTGGGGCGCCAAGCTCACCGGTAAGGTCGGCTCCTGGGATCTGGCCCTTATCGGCACCCAGTCGGAGCCTATAAATAACGATTCCAACGGCTCCGATGCCACTTACACCATCGTGCGGGCCAAGAAGGGTCTGTTCGGCCCCTCCAACCTCGGCTTTCTCGCCGCCAACCGCACCTGCCGGGGTGACAATCAGGGATCGTTGGGCCTCGACGCCAACCTCTTCTTTACCGAGACTCTCGGTGCCACAGCCCAATTCGTCCGCGCCCATGGGCCGAGCAACGACGGCAAGATGACCTGGTTCATCAGGCCCACCTTCGACAATGCCACCAGCCACTTCCACATCCGGTACTCCCACTGGGGGATCGGACTGATGGAGAACATGAATGCCGTGGGCTTTATCCACGATGACAACCGCAAGGAATTCGACACCAACCTATCGCATACCCTCTGGATACAGGAAGGATTTGTTGAGGAAATCGATGCCGGAGTGAACTACAACCACTATTGGAGCCAGACGGGGGTCTTAAGGAGCTGGGAGCTGGATGCCGAGTGCGATGTGACCTTTACCAGCAAGTGGGAAATTGAATTATCCCACACCGACGAGTTCAAGCGCTACGAGAAGGATTTCCGCGACCGGGAGACCACGCTGGGGCTGGGCTACGACAACCGCGCCGGCCGCTCGGCCCAGATCTCGTTTGGATTCGGGCGTGAGGAAAACAGCGACCTGCGCCTTTTCGGCACGCATGCGACATTTAAAATTACCGACGCCTGGAATGCCAGCTACGGCCTCACGAGACTATGGCTTGATCCTGAGCCGGAAGACCCGGAAGACAGGAGCACCTCGATCCACGTGCTGCGTTCGCACTATTACTTCAACAAGGACCTGTACCTGAAGCTCTTTTACCAGACCCACACGGCTATCGACAAGCACAACGTGCAAGCCGTCATGGTCTGGCGCTTCCTGCCGCCCTTCGGTTCCCTGCAGGTCGCCTATCAGCGCGGCACTTCCCGCATCGGCACCACATCCGACCAGGGGCACACTCTGTTTACCAAACTGTCGTGGGTGTTTTGAGGACATCATCACCGTTACCAAATCCGTCCTGGTCAATGTCTACTATGCCGACTAATGCCTTCCCGAACGCTCACTCATACAAACTGATGGAGGGCTGACAGTATCGTCTTTGAACCGATAGGACAGCTATGGCTTTTTAATTCTCGAATACCATGATTGGAGGCTATATGAAACACCTTGAGAGGCGCCAGACTCTTCCAGTCATTGTCCTATTAATCATACTTGCCTTTAGCGGATGGAGCTGCACTCGGCCAGCCGTTCCACGCGTGCGGTTCGGGCTGGTGGTCCACGGAGGCGCAGGCACGATCCTGAAGGAAAATATGACCCCCGCACAGGAAGAGGCTTACCGGAGCAAACTCACCGAAGCCCTGATGGCCGGCTACGAGGTTCTCAACGACGAAGGCCCGGCCCTGGAGGCCGTCGTGGCGGCCATTGTCATCATGGAGGATTCGCCCCTTTTCAATGCCGGCAAGGGAGCCGTCTTCAACAGTGATGGTAAGAATGAGCTGGACGCCTCCATTATGGACGGTGATGCCTTGCGGGCCGGAGCAGTAGCCGGCGTCCGGCATGTGAAAAACCCCATCCGGCTGGCCCGGCTGGTCATGGAAGCCTCACCGCACGTCATGATGGCAAGTGAAGGAGCCGAAAGGTTTGCCCAGGAACAGGGCGTCGAGCTCATGACTGATGACTATTTCTTCACCCAGCACCGTTGGGAGGCCCTCCAACGGGCTAAAGAACGGGAGCAGGAAGCCTCCCGGATGAATCCTGCCGGAAAAGGTCACGGTACGGTGGGCGCCGTCGCCCTGGACCGGGCCGGCAACCTGGCGGCCGGCACTTCCACCGGAGGTATGACCAATAAGAAATTCGGTCGGGTCGGAGACTCCCCCATCATCGGCGCCGGCACTTATGCCGATAACCGGACCTGCGCCGTATCCTGCACCGG
>JBGVTM010000351.1 GCA_041862535.1 Candidatus Neomarinimicrobiota bacterium
CCCGCACAATCTTCTGGGACAACTCCCACTTCTCATCCGCCTTGCCCGCCAAAGACCCTTTCAGTTCCACAACCTTCGCAAACTGAGCCTGCGCCTGCGAAAATCTCAGCCCGTAGAAATAGGCCTCACCAAGATAGTACTCAGCAGACTCATTCCCCGGGTCAAGGCTGAGTGCACGGGTGAAGTCTTTTTCGGCTCTTTCCAGCCAATCCTTCACGTCCCTGTTGATCGTCCAGAATCGACCCCGGAAAATCCACACCACCTCATCCTTGCGAGCCAGATCAATACCCTTGTCGACAGCATCCCTCCCCTCCTTGAAATTCTTCAGGTACGCTTTTGTCAGGCCCAGACCACTCCAGCCCCGGGCAAATTTCCGGTCCAGATCTACAGACCTCTGAAAAGCGGTTAAGGCCGTCTGGTAGTCGCCATCGTCCAAACTGCGGACACCGAGTCGGTAGTGGTATTCAGGCGTATCAAGATCGGATTGCGAAACGGCCTTAGGTGCGCACCCGGTAAGACCATAGAGCACTATGATGGATAAAGGAAGGATTAATATGCTACGCATAATGCAAACTCCTTTGGTGGAAGGTTAACGTACTACACGGTAGGTACAAAGTCTGGAGAAAAGATAGGTATGGATGGCATCATCTGCAAGCCTATTGCCAATTCGGCCTCAAATCAGGGAATTAGGCCTTGCCGATATGGAGCCAACCACCGGCACGGACGGTACATCCAGTACCGGCGAGTATGGTTAGTGAAGCGACTCACTTTGCCTGGACGGTGAGGTCAAGGCCGGTCGGGCTCTCACCGACGATGAAAAGGGCGTAGTTGCCGAAGTCTCTTCCATCCAGCTGATAGCCCAAATCCTCGTTGCTCCCGGTATATTGAACTGCCAGGGTTACGATCCCGGCTGAGAAGCTCCGCTGATCAACTGATTGAATTCCCTCGATCTCGCTCTTCAATACTTCGATAATCTGCCGGCTTGATTGGTAGGTGACACCGGAAATCCGGAGCGTAAGGAGGCGGGCATTGGATTGTTCCAGGCTCCAGCGCCTGACTGTCTCGGCCATGAGATACGTACTGAGATTTTCAGCAGCGACTTTCAGCGCATTTACGCCGGCAGTGTTAGCATCAATATGGGTGCTTTTGCCATGAAAGGTTTCCTGGGCCAGGATCTGGGCGTTGTCAGCTCGGATAACCTGAGCGCTGATATTGGCCTGCCCTGACAGGCGGGTACCCAGCATGGGATGGGTAACAGCCTTGGAGCTGGCATTTCCCAGAATGATGTACTCGGCGCCGAACTCAGCTGCCATGCCTGCCGCCCGGGTCGGGTCTTGTTGCACGGAGGCCAGGTTCACGTTCCGCTGCTTCAGAGCTTCAGTCTGGCTGGGACTGACCACATCAAAGCCCCTCTCACTCATGAGCCGCCCGATTTCCGTCTCGGCAACAATGGAGGTGGGATCATCGATGTTCTGCTCTGCAATTAAAATCATGAACCGGGGGTGTCTCACCCATGACAATAGGAGGTCCAGGGCCAGCTGGTCCTTCACCACCTCATCGAGGATATCGGTGACTTCGGCACGAATGGTCACTGTCCACAGGCCATCGGGCCCCTGACTGGAGGAAGTCTCCTCAAAGGTTTTGACAAAGCCATTGGCTTTGCTCAGAATCCGATCCTCAGCCACCTGGAAATTCTTGACCAGGGTTTCGCTGGCCACCACCACGCCGACTCCCTTCTCTACGGCATCCCGTTTGGCCGCGGAGAGAGCCGCGTCATGGGTCATCCCCAACCCCTCGCCAATAACACTCTGGATTTGGGCGCTGAGGGAGGTTCCCAGCATCGCCAGGACCAAGAGAGAACAAAGGCTATAATACGCAGATTGTGATTGAAACGGCTTCAGACTAATCATAGTTAGTTTGCTCTTCCCGTTGTTAGTCCTATTGTTTAAACACGTTGACTGCATCTCAGAGATGCCCCCAGCAGGCCTCGGCGGTTGAGCGGGTGAAGGGAATCGAACCCTCGTATCCAGCTTGGGAAGCTGGTGTTCTACCATTGAACTACACCCGCCAATACAAAATCAATTTACCCGCCAGCTACTCACAAATCAAGGAACTTGGAGAATCTTCCCGCAAGAGTGGTTCCGCCAAATACATCCAGATATAGTCATAAAGATTGGTTTTCCATCAATATATTGTGTTTTAAATCACATTTTTACTTGCACCCCAGCTACAGGCATTCTACATTGAACCTGGCTTTTTCGGCCCACCATAGCCTTAATACTTGCCAATTATCCGTTTTCGACCGGGACCGCACAAGGAGCGAGAACGCTTAAAAGGAGAATATTGTCGAATGGCCAAAGCAATGGAGTTGTTCAGTACCTCCGATCCCGAGCAGAAGGCTGATGAGAAGACCAAGAGTATTCCAAGTGAACTGGAAGATTCTCTGGCTTCTATGGCCCGGGCCTCCCTGCCGCCCAAGACCCTCGAAGAGGAATGCCCCCCGAAGTACACCCTGGACGCCTACTATCAGGATGACGAGATTGCCAAAGACGTTCTCCGTAACAAATACCTGGCACCGCAGGAAAAGGATCCCTGGGACCTATGGGTACGCCAGGCTAGAGCCATCGCCAGTGTAGAACAGACAGAAGAATTAAGAAAGGAGTGGGAGCAGCGGTTTTTGCCTATTCTGGAAGACTTTCGCTTTGTACCCGGCGGCCGGATCATGCATGGCGCCGGACGAGAGGATATTAAAACCACCCTGAACAACTGCTATGTGGTGGCCATTACGGAAGACTCCATTCAGGCGATTTATCAAGCTGTCATTGACGAAGCGCTGACCTATAAGTACGGTGGTGGCTGCGGTCACGATCTGTCCCTTCTGCGACCATCCGGGTCTCCCATCAACGGCACGGGGGGGGAATCGTGCGGCCCCATAGGTTTCATGGACCTATTCAGCACCAACACCAATACAATCGCCCAGCACGGTCGTCGGGGAGCCAATATGCAAACCCTCCGGGTCGACCATCCCGATATTGAGAGGTTTGTCACTATCAAACGCGATCTGAACAAAGTGAAATACTCCAATATCTCCGTTCTGCTCACGCACGAGTTCATGCGTGCGGTGGAGGAGGGTGCGGATTTTGATCTTCGGTGGGCAGACAAGGTGTACCGTACGGTGCCGGCCCGGGATCTGTGGCATAAGATTATTGCTGCCGCTCACGCCAGCGCCGAGCCCGGCCTCATCTTCTGGGATACCATGAGAGACTACCACAATGGGGAGTACTGTAGTCCTCTGGTATCCACCAATCCCTGCGCTGAGCAGCCCTTGCCCGACGGCGGATGCTGCAACCTGGGGAGCATCAACCTGGAGCGATTCGTGGGGGAAGACGGGCAGTTCATGGAGGCCGAGTTTAAGGAAACAATAAAGGTAGCCACTCGTTTCCTGGATAACGTTATTGATTATAATATCGGCCGCCACGCTCTCCCCATCCAGAAGAAGAATGCCTTAGAGGATCGCCGCGTCGGGTTGGGGATTCTCGGCCTTGGCGACATGCTTTTGCGAATGGGCATTAAGTATGACAGTGAAGAGGCCCTGGCAACGGTAGACCATATCATGCGGAATATGCAGGAGACTGCCTACGAAACCTCTATCAGCCTGGCCGTGGAAAAGGGGTCCTTTCCCAACTTCAACTGGAAAGGCTACAGCAAGAGTAAGTTCGTACAGAACCTGCCAGAGAGGATCCGTAAAAGGATCAGGCAAAATGGCATCCGTAATGTCACCATTCTAACAGTGGCCCCTACTGGCTCTGGTGCCATTGTAGCACAGGTAACGTCCGGCATCGAGCCTATCTTCGCCACTTCCTATAAACGGCGCGTCAAGCAGAATGAGAGCTACGGGGAAACTTTCCGGGAATACATGGTCTACCACCCCATCATCAAAAACCTTTTCGGCACCGATCAGGATCTCCCTGAGTATGCAGTAACTGCCCATCAAATCGATCCTTATTTCCGGGTTAAGATGCAGGGAGTCATCCAGAAATATGTAGACAGTTCGATTTCCTCAACCGTCAACCTCGCGGAGGACATCGATGTCGGGACGGTGGCGGATATTTATATGACGGCCTATCATGAGGGACTAAAAGGCATCACTGTTTATCGGGAGGGCTCCCGCGAAGGAATTTTAATCTCTGACAAACGGGCCCAAGAAGAAAGGGATAGAACCACGCAAGGCCATGTAGCAGTCGGGGCATCCGACTGCCAAGCAACTACCGAGGCGACTTCATCCAGCACGGGCGCGGTGTTCACTCCTGAAGGTACGGAAGAGCCTGACCGGCCCCAGCTGCACCCTCGGTCGCGTCCTGAGATCACTAAGGGGGTAACACGGCGTGTACGGACAGGCGAGGGAAATCTGTACATCACCATCAACGAAGACGAGCGCGGTTTGTGTGAAGTCTTCACCACCATCGGCAAGGCCGGAGGAGTTGCCGCTACCCAAGCAGAGGCCATCAGTCGGCTCATTTCCTTAGCCCTGCGGTCAGGAGTAGACGCGCGAGAGATTGTGAAGCAACTCAAGGGCATCAGCGGGCCGAGTCCCACCTGGGAAAACGGCCGCCTCATCCTTTCCACGCCCGATGCTATCGGCCAAGCCCTGGATGACTATCTCGACCAGCGACCTAGGCAAAAGTGGGAAATCGTTGACAATGGCGCCACACTTCCCCAGGCATCCGGGCATGACACAAACCATCCGCCGGAGGAGGAAGGGCCTTACGAAGAAATTGCCTATAAAATCCTGACCACCTGCCCCGACTGCGGCAGCACCGTCATCCACGAGAGTGGCTGCGCAACCTGTCACAGTTGCGGTTACTCGAAGTGCTAACTCTCGCCGGCGAGCTCCGATAAGGCGTAAAAAAAAGCGGGTTAATTAACCCGCTTTTTTGACTTATATAAGTCCTGTTGGCCGAAAATCAATCGCTCATAATCTCTGTTTCTTTCACAGCCAGCAGTTCATCCAGGATTTTGATATGCTCATCGGTGAGCTCCTGGAAATTGTCCATGGCGCGATGCAGGTTGTCCTCGGAGATATTATGGCTTTTCGCCAGCTGCTTGAGTTCATTATTGGCATCGCGGCGCACATTGCGCACTGATACTTTGCCTTCTTCTACCACCTGGTGGGCGACCTTTACCAACTCCTTGCGGCGTTCCTCGGTGAGTTCGGGTATCGGTAATCGGATGACATTGCCGTCTGTGGCGGGATTAAGTCCCAGGTCAGCCAGTTGAATAGCCTTCACAATATTGTTGACCTGAGTTTTGTCGTACGGTTCGATCACCAACAACCTGGGCTCGGGTGCCGAGATATTGGCCATATTCCTCAGGGGCTGGTGGCTGCCGTAATATTCAACCCGCACATGATCCACCATCCTGGGATTAGCACGTCCGGTTCGCAGGGTAGCTAATTCCTGGTGCACATGCTCAATGGCCTGGTCCATGCGGTCTCTTGCATTGGCGTGCAATTCATTGATCATGACGCTTCCCCCATTACGATAGTTCCGACAGGAGCACCGGTAGCGACTTTCAGCATATTGCCGTCCTGCTGAATATTAAACACCACAATGGGGAGTTGGTTTTCCATGCATAAGGTAACAGCCGTGAGGTCCATAACACGTAATTTTTTCGCTAATACCTCCTCGTACGTAAGACGGTCAAACTTCTTCGCCTGGGGATTGGTAGCAGGATCGACATCGTAGACCCCATCTACTTTGGTACCCTTCATAATTACGCTGGCACCAATTTCGATGCCCCGGAGGACCGCTGCGGTGTCAGTGGAAAAGTAGGGATTGCCCGTGCCGCCGGCACAGATAACCACCCGATTCTTTTCCAGATGTCGTATGGCGTACCTACGGATATAGGGTTCAGCCAATTGTGTAATGGAAATCGCTGAGAGGATCCGGGTATCCAGCCCAATCTTTTCCAAGGCATTCTGAAATGCAACCGAGTTCATGACTGTGCCCAGCATGCCGAGGTAATCACCGGACACCCTGTCCAGACCCTTCGCTTCTACCGCCAGACCGCGGAAGAAATTACCTCCGCCGATGACGATGCCCACCTGGATTCCCTCATCAACGACAGATTTAACTTGGCGGGCAAGATCGTTGACTTTAGTGGGGTCGATACCCCAGCCCTGCTTACCAGCAAGGATTTCACCGCTCATTTTCAGGAGAACGCGGCTATGTGGTGATCTAGCCATGAAAGGGCAGGGGCGGTTCAGGCACCGCTGTTACTGGGCTCGGTCTCCCCCAATTGGAATCGGGTGAAGCGGGCGATGGCAATGTTCTCGCCCAGACTGGCGACGGTCTCTTTCAGATAACCCCCGATAGTCTTCTGAGGGTCTTTGACGAAGGCTTGTTCCAGAAGCACGTTTTCAGCCAGGAACTTGTCCAGTCGTCCTTTTACAATTTTCTCCAAGATATGTTCAGGCTTACCGGATTGACGGGCCTGCTCGAGATAGATGTTCTTTTCATGGTCAACCACCTCCGGGGGCATGTCCTCCCGTCGGACAACCATGGGCGCTGTGGCGGCGATATGCATCGACACATCCTTGACAAACTGCTGAAAGTCTTCTGTTTTAGCCACGAAATCGGTCTCGCAATTCACCTCCAGGAGAACACCCAACTTTGAACCAGGGTGTATATAAGAGGCCACAACACCCTCACTGGTGTCGCGGCTTGCTTTCTGCTCAGCTTTGGCAATCCCTACTGTCCGTAGATAATCAACGGCCTTTTCAAGATCCCCATTGGTTTCTTCCAGAGCCCGCTTGCAATCCATTATGCCGGCGCCCGTTTTCCGACGAAGCTCCTTCACCAGGCTGGCCGTTATCATGCCTTCTCCTTATCCAGGTCCGCTTTCTCTTCCTTCACCTCCTCTTCCTCCCCAGCAGCAGATTCGGCAGCAACAGCCTCGGGTTCTGTCTCTGTTTCTTCTGCAGCTTCGAAGGATTGACCACCGCGGGCAGCAATAATGGCATCAGCGATAGCGCTTGTGATTAATTGAATTGTGCGGAGGGAGTCATCATTGGCGGGGATTGGGTAATCAACCAAGGTTGGATCGCTATTGGTGTCTACGATCGCAATGATAGGAATTTCAAGCCGACGGGCTTCCTTGATCGCGGTTTCCTCATATTGAGCATCTACCACATACATAGCATCAGGTAGCTGCTTCATATCCTTGATCCCTCGGTGTTGGTCAGCCAGGCGAATTCGCTCGCGCTCCAGGTGCAGGATTTCTTTTTTCGTTAAGGTCTGGTAGAGCGTATCGGCATCTTTTTCCAATTGCTGGAGCCGCTTGATGCTGCGCTTTATGGTGGCAAAGTTGGTGAGGGTACCACCCAGCCAGCGCTCCACCACATAGTACATGCCGCAGCGGTCAGCCTCGCTCTGCAGAACATCCCTGGCCTGCTTCTTGGTACCCACAAACAGCAGCGTGCCCCCATCCTGGACAATTTTGGCCACGGCCTCGGTGGCGCGATGGATACATTGGATGGTTTGCTGTATATCGATGATATGGATGCCATTCTTCTCCATATACACATACGGCTTATAGTTGGGATGCCACCGGCGGGTAAGATGTCCGAAATGGGCACCGGTACTGATCAGGTTTTCGACTGTTACCAGCGAAGAGGAGGGCATAGAATCCTTAATCTGATGAGGTTAACGTTTCGAGAATTGGAATCGCTTTCGAGCGCCGGGCTGACCGTACTTCTTGCGCTCCACTTCCCTGGCATCCCGGGTCAGAAAGCCGCCCTGCCTCAAGGTGAGACGAAAGTCCTCATCGATCCTCTCCAGAGCCCGGGCGATGGCGAGGCGAACCGCACCAGCCTGGCCTGATGGGCCACCTCCCCGCACATTGACCAGGATGTTATACTGGCCGGCTACTCCCACAGTCTCCAGGGGTTCCATGAGCAGCTGCCGGTGAGCTATTCTCGGGAAGTACTCGTCAAGCTCACGCTTGTTAATCGTGATGTTGCCCTTCCCGCTTTCCAGCTGCACCCGGGCAACCGCAGACTTGCGTCTTCCTACAGTCCGCGCCAGGACCTTCGCCATAATTCGCCTATATATCCAGCGGTTGCGGTTGTTGTGCCTGGTGGGGATGATCGGGGCCAGCGTAAACCTTCAGGTGCTTGAGCATCTTGCGCCCTAATCGATTGTGGGGCAACATCCCTTTAACGGCATGCTCAATGATGCGTTCAGGATGTCTCAGGCGTACGGCGGCCAAGTTTTTGGCTTTTTGCCCACCTGGAAAGCCGCTATGATGCCAGTAGACCTTCTGGGTCTCTTTATCGCCAGTGGTAATAACTTTCCTGGCGTTGGTGACAATCACACAATCGCCCATATCCAGATGGGGCGAAAATACGGGCTTATGCTTGCCCCGCAGAATCGCTGCGACCCGGGTTGCCAGGCGCCCCAGCACCTGTCCCTCAGCATCCACCAGATACCAGTTTTTCTTTATGTCTTCAGATTTTAGAGAAAAAGTTCTCATAAATTCAAAATGTAAAAGCTTATTAAATTATTGATATATTTAAATTCAGGTCAAGAGTTTTCAGGTGCCTTAAACCACATATTCCGACCTATGGTTCCCCGGACTCGTCCGGTGAAGGTCATTCCCAGCATCGGGGTGTTTCGTGATCGGGAATGGATATCTTCCCGCGTGAAGGTCCACTTCTCATCAGGATGCAGAATCACCAGCTCCGCTTTCTGACCCGGCACCAGCGGTGTTAATCCCAGTCCCATAACCCGGGCCGGACCAGTAGTGAACAGGTCAATTACTTGCTCGGTGGTTAGCCCTGCTTTGCGTAGGGTTGAATGGGCCATGCCGAAGGCTGACTCCAGGCCGATCATGCCAAACGGCGCCTGGTAAATATCCTGTTCCTTCTCCTCAATAGTATGGGGGGCGTGATCGGTAGCGATGCAGTCGAGAGTGCCGTCGATCAACCCGGCCACCACCGCCTGGCGATCGTCTTCAGTGCGGAGCGGAGGGGCTACTTTGGCATGGGTGTTGAAATCGCGCACCGCCTCTTCGGTTAATCCCAGATGGTGAGGGGTAGCCTCAGCGGTAATGGCCCCGCCCCGCTCTTTGAACCGCCGCACCAGCTCCACAGCCAGAGTCGAACTGATGTGCGGTATATGGAGTCGGCCGCCTACATCTTCAGCCAGAAGGCAATCGCGGTACACCATGGCGGCTTCGGCCTGCACAGGGTTGCCCGGCAGGCCCAGGCGCGTTGAAAGGGCACTCTCATTCATGATGCCTTCGGCCCGCAGGTAAACATCCTCGGCATGATTAATGATCGGCACCCCCAACTCCCGGACATACCTGAGTGCACGCCGGAGGACCTCCCCATTCTGGATCGGCAGACCGTCGTCCGAAAAGGCCAGCGCCCCGGCTGCCCTCATCTCCAGGAGCTCGGCCAGCTCATTCCCATCTTGGCCCTTGGTAACGGTACCGATCGGATAAATGGTCACCGGCAAGCCCTCCGAACGCTCGAGAACAAAGTGAATACCTTCGGGATCATCGATGGGAGGATCAGTATTGGGCATGACACACACCCTGGTAAAACCACCGGCTAGTGCTGCTCGGGAGCCAGTAGCCAGGGTTTCCTTATCTTCCCGCCCGGGTTCACGAAAATGCGCGTGGACATCAATAAAACCGTGGGTGATCAGGCAACCACTGGCATCCAGTGCCTGAGCCTTGCTGGAACTGATTTCAGCGGTTTCCACCAGCCTGCCGTTCCTGATAGCTACATCCTGTCGGCGGGACTCCCTGGTGGTGGGATCATACAGGATTCCACCTTTTATGATCATTTCACCCGGTAGCGTTGCTATTGTACCCATCAGGTCTCTTCCAGAGGCTGATGTGGTGCCAGGAGGTGATAGAGGACGCTCATGCGAATTGCCACGCCATTGAGTACCTGGTCCAGAATGATAGCTTGGTCACCATCAGCTACATCGCTGTCGATTTCAACTCCCCGGTTCATGGGCCCGGGATGCAGGATGACAATCTCTCGTTTGTGTCTGGCCAGACGCTCAGTGGTGATGCCAAATCGGCTACGGTATTCACGTACCGATGGGATAATCCCCTCTCCCATGCGCTCTCGCTGGATCCTGAGGACATTCACGGCATCGGCCCACGACAACACTTCATCCACATCACCATTGACAATTACCCCTAGCTCGCTGATATGGGGTGGAATCAGGTGGCCGGGACCGCAAACCATAACATCGGCACCTACGGTATTCAGGCCAAAGATATTCGAGAGAGCCACCCGGCTATGAGCGATATCACCTATGATCCCCACCTTCAGACCCTCCAAACGACCGAATTTCTCCTGCAGGGACATCATGTCCAGCAAACCCTGCGTGGGATGTTCGTGGGTGCCGTCGCCAGCATTGATAACCACAGCGTCGACAAACTGACTCAGCTGCTTGGTTGATCCTGGTGCCGGATGGCGCATGACCACTGCATCCATTTTCATCGCATGGATGTTCTGGATGGTGTCCTTTAGCCCCTCGCCCTTGTTCAGGCTGGAGGAACTGGCAGTGAAATTGGTCACGTCAGCACTGAGGCGCTTTTCCGCCAACTCAAAGGAGATGCGAGTGCGGGTGGAACTCTCGAAGAAGAGATTCACCACGTTAATCCCGGTAAGGGTGGGGACCTTTTTAATGGGGCGATCGAGTACCTCCCGGAAACGGAACCCGGTATCGAGGAGGATTTGAATATCCTGCTTTGAAACCCCTTCCAGACCCAGAAGGTGCTGCAGGGTAACGGTCGGTTCACTCACTGGCTGTATTCCATGAGGAGAACCTCATCCTTGCCGTCGACTTCCGCCACGTGGACGTGGATATGCTCATTCACCGATGTAGAGTAGCTCTGGCCCACATAGTCAGCCTGAATGGGCAGTTCCCGATGGCCCCGATCCACCAGTACCGCCAGTTCAATGGAAGCGGGGCGGCCAAAATCCATGAGACTGTTCATGGCGGCGCGGACGGTCCGGCCTGTATAGAGAACGTCGTCCACAAGTATAATGTGGAGGTCGTTTACCCCAAAGTCGATCTGGGTCGGACCTAAGCGGGGAGATGGCAGTCGGGTTCGGAAATCGTCCCGGTGGAATGTCACGTCCACAGTGCCAAATTTCACTTCGGCGTTCCGGTGTTGATGAACCAGTTTGGCCAAGCGTCGAGCGAGAAATTCGCCCCGGCGCTGTATTCCCACTAGCGCGAGGGTCTCGAGATTATGGTGCCGCTCCATGATCTCATGGGCCAGGCGGGCGAGGGTCCGGCTCATAGCCGCGGCGTCCATGAGCGTGGCCTTAACCTTTTTCACCGGCAATTACTCACAGGCGAAAGAAAACCTCCCAGCGGAGGTTTTAAAAGAGGTGGACTTACCCATCTTCGTCACACCCAATGATCTTAGCAGAGCGCATTTTCGGAGCCAAAGTTAGTTAAACATGGCTGAAAAGCAACAGGACAATATGCCTTACCAGGTGATCAGCTTTAAATTGTAATAACCTACTATAAAGAGGGAGGAGGAGCATCTAATACCCGGTCTCACCACTCTTGGCTGTGTACTCTCTCCCCTTATGACCGAGATGAAACCGTGCGATACTGACGATATAAACCAATCAAGTAGTAGGAGGCAGGAGTAATGGATCCAATTTTTAGCGGTAGTGTATCTATAGTGCTGGGGTATCTCCTCGGCAGTATTCTACCGGCCTACTTCCTTGCCAAAGCATGGGGCTTTGACATCAGGCAAAAGGGTTCTGGCAATCCCGGTGTTTCGAATGTCGCTGATACCATGGGTTATACAGCTGCGGTTTTTGTCGCCTTATATGACCTTGGAAAGGGACCTCTTGCGATCCTGCTGGCCGGCTCGATGGGCAATTCATTGCCGATAAGTTATCTGGCCGGTTTCGCAGCCCTTATCGGCCATCGAGCACCTTTCTACCTGCGATTTCGGGGCGGAGAAGGATTGGCCACCACCGTCGGAATCGGATTCTATTCGATAGCGATGATGCTTATTGATAATGGGCGCTATGCCTTTGTAGTGTTGCCAATCCTCGTTTTAATAGCCTTAGCGTTTTTCTTAACCACAAAGCCGAAACAAGCTCTCATCCTCGTGTTTATCTTCGTGCCACTCTTACTGAATGCCACCATCCTATTTTACGGGATCAACATACACAGCGTTATAATCTCCATCGTGTGCCTGTTGATAATCGGGCATCGACTTGCCAAGCTATTAAAAAACACCATACAAGAAATGCCTGAGGAGGAACGGAAATTACTATGGAGAAAATGGCTGCGTCCCATCGCGATCGTATTTCCTCTGGGGGCATTCTTCTATAAGCAGTATGTGCTAGGCGTTTTGCTGGCTGTATTCTCCTCTTTCGTTGTCTTCGAAATCATACGTTTTCGAACAAAGTACAAGCGCTTTCCGCTACCTTACAAGAAAGCGGAAGAATCCCGTATCTCATCCATGGTCGTATTCTTATTTGCCGCTGTGCTTGTGTTATGGTTCTTCCCGACTAATATCGCTTCGCTTGCCCTCCTGTTCGTGGTTTTTGGTGACCTGTTGGCCTGGTGCATTGGACGCACAATCGGAGGGAAGGGATTTCTAAACAAAACCTGGGGTGGAACCACTGCTTGTTTGGTAACCTGCGTCACACTCGCCATCTTCTACTACTCCCTTAATCTGGTAGCCTTGCCAGTAGGGCTGCTGGGCGCCCTTAGTGCAACGGCTGTCGAGATCGCACCCCTGCAGGAAGACAATTTCGTTATGCCCGTAGTGAGTGCAATTGTGATGACCATTGTATAGGATGGATGAAAAATTTTAGTCGATCAAAGCGTCTTACTCCTATCGAGTCTTTACCAAGTTGAGCCTGCCTGGCGACCAGATTAAAGAGGGAAACACCCCTATACCTGGAGACAAACCTGCCCCCCGCACCATAAAGTACCGGTGCAAATGGTTTGGTCATCACGATGAGAATTATCACCTTTCAGTAGCACAGCTGGCCGGCTTCAGAACGGTAGGTGTCATGCCGGAAGCCGGTTTCAAATTGGGCTGCTACCTGGACGTGATCATCATAGGAAAAATGTTGGACAGCTTCCGAAAATGAACCGGTCTCCCATCATCGGTGTTATGGGCGGTAGTGAAGTGTCACATGAAATCGCCGATCTGGCCTATGAGCTAGGAGAAGCTCTGGCGAGGGAAGGTTGGATCGTTTTGAGTGGCGGACGGAACACCGGCGTCATGGCAGCTGTTTCCAAAGGGGCCGCCCGAGCCGGAGGATTAGTAGTAGGCATCCTACCCGACCGCGACCTGAGTCAAGCCTCCCCCCATCTCACCATCCCCATCCGGACCGGTTTGGGCGATGGCCGTAATATTCTCAACATCCTCTCCAGTGATGTAGTGGTGGTCCTCCCGGGTGGAGCGGGTACTATGTCGGAGATTGCTCTCGCCCTGAAAAACGATAAGCCCCTATTGCTACTGGGCTGGAAAAAGTCCCCGCTCATGCCCACTGATATGGAACCCATGGCGTCCTTCATCACCGTCATTGAAGTGGTACAGCACATCAGGGAGCTCCTGGCCAGCAACGATTAGCGGACCCGGGGCTACTTCTATTTCTGTCTCTTATGCATTCATCAATAGTCAATCTGCGCCAAAATCCCCACCACTTGCTGGGACGACCGGCAGTAAATTTTGGCAATCTTTCACCTTAGTGTGAGGTCGTTATGGAAAAACTCGGCTATATTCTCATCGGCAGTGTGGCCCTTCTCTGGATCATCGCAATGGTGGCAGGGCTCATTGTCGTCCTCCCTTACGGCATCATCGGCCTGGTAATCCTGGCCGGATTCGGCCTTCTCTTCGCCAAAGTCCTGAAGGAGCGCCTGACCAGCAAGGAAGATGACTATTATTCAAAAAACGTCCAGCAGTGAGGTCCATATGTTGCTGAGCACTCAAGATCATTTTGATGACCACGAAATCGCGCAGACCTGTGGACTGGTGCGAGGAAACACGATCCGGGCCCGTCATATTGGCAAGGACATCCTGGCTGCTTTGCGAAATGTAGTGGGGGGTGAGGTGACTGAGTATACCAAGATGATGGCCGAAGCCCGTGAACAAGCCCTGGACCGGATGATCGCAAGCGCAGAAGCATTGGGTGCCGACGGTATAGTTGGGATCCGGTTCACCAGCGCCACCGTCATGGGCGGAGCGGCCGAGATCCTCGTATACGGCACCGCCGTCAAGCTCAAATAAGACTGATCTCCCCCCACCGCGCAGGTCATCCAAGGACATC
>JBGVTM010000352.1 GCA_041862535.1 Candidatus Neomarinimicrobiota bacterium
GCACCTTCTCCAACAAGGGCTGCGATGAAGATTCAAACGGCTGATTATTAATTTCGGTTTCATGAACCATGAACCCCGCTGCTGACGACATGACGGCCAAACTGGACGCGTTTCTCTGCCCCCGGAGCGTGGCGGTAATCGGCGCCTCCCGGGATCCCGAGAAGCTGGGTCATGGAATCCTAAGTAACATCCTGGCCTCCGGCTACGCGGGTGATGTCTACCCGGTCAATCCCACGGCCGACGAGGTGCTGGGCTTGCCAGCCTACCCCAGTGTCAAGGATATCCCCGGTGAGCTCGACCTGGCGATCATCGTTATCCCGGAACGCTTCGTCCTTAACGTGATGCGGGAATGCGGTGAAAAGGGCCTTAATGCGGTCATCGTCATCACCGCCGGCTTCGGGGAAACGGGCCTGGAAGGCATTCGCCACGAACATGAACTCACCAAAATCGCGCACGAGTACGGCATGCGCGTCATTGGACCAAACTGCCTCGGCGTCATCGATACCCTCTGTCCCATCAATGCCTCCTTCGCTGCCAGCATGCCCGATCAGGGCAGCATCGCCTTCATGTCCCAATCCGGCGCCCTGTGTACGGCTGTTCTGGACCTCGCCGTCGCCGAGAAAATCGGCTTCTCACGGTTTGTGAGCCTGGGCAACAAGGCCGACGTTGACGAAGCGGCACTCCTGGGCAAGTGGAAAGATGATGAGCAGACCAGTGTTGTGCTGGCCTACATCGAGGGATTGCCTGATGGACGTGAATTCATCAATATAGCCCGCCAGGTCTCGGCCAGGAAACCGGTAGTGGCGCTCAAGTCCGGCACAACTGAAGCGGGATCAAAAGCGGTATCCAGTCATACCGGGAGCCTGGCCGGCTCGGAACGGGCCTATGTGGCCGCCTTCCAAAAAGCTGGTGTCCTCAGGGCCGAATCGATACAAGACCTCTTTGACTGGGGCTTGGCGTTCGCCTACCAGCCGCTACTGGAAGGTCCCCGCATCGCTATAGTAACCAATGCCGGCGGCCCAGGTATCCTGGCAACCGACGGCCTGGAACGTGCCAACCTTCGCCTGGCCCAGCTCGAACCGCAGACCGTCCAGACCTTGCAAGAGGCCTTGCCCGGTGCCGCCAGCCTCTACAATCCCATCGACGTGCTGGGTGACGCCGATGCCGACCGCTACGCCATCGCTCTCCAGGCTGCCCTCAAAGATCCCAACGTCAATGGCGTGATAGTGATCCTGACACCACAGGTGATGACCCAGATTCCAGAAACCGCGGAGGTGGTCTCAAAACTGGCCGGACCGTATGACAAACCCATCATCGGCTGCTTTATGGGGCAAGCCAAAATCCGCGCTGGGGCCGAGATTCTTAACCGCAATCGCGTTCCTAACTACACCTCTCCCAATAGGGCTGTGGGTGTGCTACAGGCTATGTGGAATTATCGTCAGTACCTGCAGCAACCCAAAACAGAACCTGACCAGTTCGACATTGACCGCGAAGCGGTAATGCAAATTCTGGCGAAGACCCGCGCTGATGGCCGCGTGACCTTGGGCGAGGTCGAAGCCCGGGAGGTCATCGCCGCCTATGGGATCGCGCTGCCCGAATCCCGGCTGGCACGCACCAGCGAAGAAGCCATCGAGTTCGCTGAAGAGATCGGGTTCCCTGTTGCCCTGAAGATTGCCTCACCGGATATCCTTCATAAAACGGATGTAGGCGGTATCAGGTTGGATCTGCGCAGTGCAGAGGATGTGCGCGACGCCTTTGATCTAACTATGTATCGCAGCCGGAGGCACATGCCGGATGCCGACATCTGGGGCGCATTGGTCCAGAAAATGATCGAGCCAGGTAAGGAAGTGATCGTCGGTATGAGTTGTGACCCCCAATTCGGCCCGCTGATCCTGTTCGGGCTGGGTGGCATCTACGTCGAGGTGCTTAAAGACGTGACGTTCCGCTTAGCACCAGTGACCCAGCGGGAAGCCGGCGCGATGGTCAATGAAATCCGGTCCGCGCCCCTCCTGCGCGGCGTGCGCGGCGAAAAACCATCCGACCTGAAGGCTATCACCGAAATCATTCAGCGCGTATCACAACTGGTGATGGACTTCCCGGAAATTGTAGAACTGGACATCAACCCGCTGGTGGTTCATCATCAGGGAGCTATCGCCCTCGATGCCCGTTTGTCCATTAAGTAGGATTGACCGTAATGGGTGATACCTCCACCAAAACAGCAGTTGGGGACTCTTTTTTAAATCTCAGGTGGTCCAGAAATAGGAGACCAGCATGACCTCACTTTATGTTGTTTCAAACGAGACCTTCAGTGGTAAGACCGCCATCATAACCGGTCTGATGGAGCATCTGCGTAAGGAGGGCTTTGAGACCGGCTATATGAAACCGGTTAGTACCACACCACGAGTTGCCGGGCGACGGGTAGCCGATACCGATGCTCAGTTTATTAAAGATACCTTCGACCTGGCTGCGCCTCTGAGCAGGATTGTTCCAGTCAAGCTCACCGAGTCCTTCGTGGAAAAAGCTTTTCGAGGCGAACGGGACCTGGCTGCCCGGGTCAAGACGGTCTTTAATGGCTTATCTGCCGATACCGATATCTTATTCGTGGAAGGCGGCGGAGATTTGGCGGAGGGTAGTCTGTTCGGTTTGTCAGCACCAGAAGTGGCTGAGTTGCTGGACCTGCCCGTCCTGATCGTGATCCGCTACAAAAGCCGCCTGACTGGTGACAATATCCTCTTAGCCCGCCGCATCCTCGGCGAACGGTTAGTCGGCGCCGTGGTAAACTCAATACCGGGTCGAGAACTCGATCTGTTCTCAGACACCGGCGTACCTATCCTTGAGGAACATGGTATCCCTATCATGGGATTACTTCCGCGAAACCGCTTACTGACAGCCGCAACAGTCGGCGAATTAGCCGACGGGATCAACGGCGAGATCCTCATCGGTGAAGATTACTCTGACGCCCTGGTCGAGAACCTGACCATCGGGGCTATGGGGGTGGACAATGCCCTGGCGCACTTCCGGCGCAAACCCAATAAGGCTGTCATCACCGGCGGCGACCGACCCGACATCCATCTGGCCGCCCTGGAGACATCGACCCGCTGTCTGATCCTGACCGGCAACCTGCACCCAAGTCCACTGATTGTCACCCAGGCCGAGGAAAAAGGTGTGCCTATTATCCTATCGCCCCAGTCTACGCTGGAAACGGTGGAAACGATCAACCAGTTTTTCGGGCGCACACGCTTCCATCAAGCACAAAAGCTCGAGCAGTTCCAAGAGATTTTCGAAGCAAACTTCGACTTTGACCGGCTGTACCAGGTGCTGGGGCTGAAATCGTAGGCTCAATTACGAAGATAGCATAAACGGCCTCCCGGGCCGGATCGGGGCCTCTCCTTTCCCGTACCCCGGGCATATCCGTACCCATTGGCGGACTTAGAAATACGCCGTACTCTATTATCCTGCCTTTCTCAGGAGCTCGCCCGCAGTAAACGAAGAATGCCCACGACAATATTCATCCTCGGTACCCTTTCCATGTAGCGCAGGTACTCATCACCAAATTGCTGAACAAGGCGCACTTCTTCCTCCTTACAGCTCATATAAACAGCCACCGCACCAATGGTACCCAGAATCGCGAACAGCCAGTTGGGATAGAAAAGCAGCGTGGTGATGAATATCGCTAGAATCCCGCCCAAGTACTGGGGATGTCTGACCAACGAATAAGGGCCAGAATCGACCACGTGGGTTGTATGCACGAAGGACTTTCCCTTTGGTACTCCACCCCGACGTGGGAACATGATTATGGGTGTCATTACTAATACCATACCGAACGCCCAAAATGCCCACCCTAAAGCGAATAATATGGGGTAAAAACTCGTCTGCAGAATCCCAGTTAGGACAAGCGGGTTAACTGGAAAACATGCGATGCATAAGATCGTCATAGGCGTGCCTAATAAAATCTCTTTCTTCGTCCATTTAAACCCGTCCATGATCATTCTCACCTGATTGGCGCTCTCCTCCTTTCTCGTTGGGGGTGATTCTAGCGCGAAAACAACATTACCAGGCTCCCCACCAGAAGCCCGATGACCAGGTTGATTAACTTGACCATGAGAAAGGTTTTTCGGGAATAGGCGAGCATCGGCAGCATGCCGTGGCCATCCTGCACAATAGAGCTCGCCAGCAGAATACTACCCGGAATTACACCTTCCGCGTAGAGCGTCACGAAAACCAGGTGTGGACCTGACTGGGGAAGCAGGCCGACAAAGGCAGCAATTATAAGTATGATCCATGTACTTTCATGGATAACACTCTCAAGGTGCAGGTAGTGCACCAGCAACTGCATTACAAGCAAGGTACCAAACGTCCAGGCAAAGATGTGGGGAATATGCTGAAGAACCACATGCCGCCACAAATGCTGCTCTAAAAAGTGATCGGGCACCGTTGCTACTATAAAGAGGGACAGTGAGATGACTAATAAAAGGGTGATTCGCATCCAGTTCCAGGAAAGCGGGCCGATCTGCCCGGTAGCAATAGCAAGGGCAGCCAACAGAAGTCCAACTATCAACGTCGCCCGGAAAGGCGAGAGCATTCTCCACTGCTGCAGAATCTGACCGCGGGGAAAGCACTGGCAGGTCTCCGTCAGATGAACCTCCAGTTCGTGGCCGGCTTCCGATACAAATACTTCCGGTCGCCTATTAATGGCATCAGTCAACACCCCGGCGACTATCACCACTACAAAAAGGATGACCATCAGAAGCAGGGCCTGTCGGGGAATCAGGGCCAGCATGACATAGGCCTCGTCTCCGCTGGTGGCGATCATCGCCGTCACAACCGCCCCTAGGTTCAGGAGCCGGTGGGAGTACATGGCCACCACCATAAAGGGCCCCAAGCAGCCCGGCAGCACACCCAGAAAGCCAGCCAAAAGGTACTGTTTCCAGCGGCTGCCAACTATATGTCGCTGCCACTGACCGCTGGACAGCACGTTGAGATACTCAATGACCAACATCATCGCGAAGACGAAGACGGTAATAATGAGCGTCTGGTTGAAAGCCCTGAGTATCATTGATGGCCCGGCAGTCTTCGCAAGTAGAACCTTTTACCCTCATAGGCCGTCTCAATAAGCTGATCTTCAGCAATCAATTTGTGAATAATGGCCCAATCGGCATCCGCCCTTTCTAGGAACGCATCCACAGCGTCCTCCCGCATGGGATGCACCGCCGTGATGCTCAGCAGATCCTGCTCTGCATCCCCCGTCGCAGCAAAGGCATTCCCCTCATACCCAATGAGATACTCCACTTTTGGGAGGCTCTTACTCATAATTTGGTAGGCACGATTGATCAAATCCTCACTGGGGCGGCGCACCCAGCCCTCCGCCGGTGGCCTGGTGGGGATGGACAGGTACGCCGTAGCGGGCTTCAACCGCGCCAAAAAATCAGCCACCTCCGTCAGGTAGTAATCTCGATCATTGATATCCTCGACCAGCATCGTTTCCGTAACCAGCGTTCCCCCATAATTTGCCGCAAAATCTAACATCCCTCCTAAAACGGTGCCCATGTGCAGCTCCTGGTGTGGACGATTAATTCTACGCCGCACCGCTTCCCGGGTCGTGTCGATCTTGAAAGAAACCCAATCCGCCTGCAAGAGATCATCACGAACGTCAAGGCGCCAGATAAGCGAAGCGTTGCTGATTACCGCGATTCTGATTCCCAGCGGCTTCAATAATTCAACTGCCTGCCTGAGATGGATGTCCAAGGTCGGCTCCCCGTCGGGAACAAATGTGAGATAATCGACGGACTCCCCGGTCCTATAGGTATCTTCCAGCTTGGCCTCTACTTCCCGGAGAATATCCTCCGGAGCATAAAAGGCGCTCCGCTGTACCCGCACCTTTGGCGTAAGCCCCAGCTGGCAATACACGCAGGAATAGGTACACGTCTTTGCAGGGATGTTGTTGATACCCAGGCTGCGCCCGAGACGTCGGGACGGAACCGGGCCGAATGCAATCATAACGGTTTGATGTCTAATACCGGGGTACCGTTAATTGCATCCAGGCCTCGTACCCGCAGTACGTTTCCCCTGACCTCCAGCAAGTCTACCACCGACAGACCAATGGCGTTGGGTCTGTGCGGACTACGCAGTGCAAAAACCCCTCGATTGGGACGGCTCGTATCACCCCGGGGATGCTGGCGTAGTTCAAAACCCTCGGAAAGGTGAAAGTGGAATATAACGGCGATTTGTTTTCCCGGCTCTAAACCGTGCAGTCCATCCACCAGGGTAGCATCCAGGATGATTCGGGATTCAGTGGATCGGAGCGTATCTGGTCCCACCGGCTCGTCAAAATCGTTTCTGACATGGCCGATAGCCTTGTATACGATAGCCTCTTCCGTTTTGCCTGATACAGGGGGAAAGGCATTGGATAAAGTCACGACCATTACTATGAAACCCTGCTCAGCCACACGGCAATACGCCTCCTGTAATGCCGCAAATATGGAAGTATCGTCTCCGCTGATCAGAGTGCTCATCGGACCTGGGTCTACGTACAGAGCGTGATCCCGGAAAATTTGAAGCACCTCATCAATCGCCGGCGACAGTGATTCCCGGTACAAAGGGTACAGGCTGACTTGGGCGGTCATGCTAACCACATTCTTTTCCCTTCCACAATTAAGGCAACCTCACAGCCATACCGATAAAGCCGCCCCAGGGAAGCGGGAGCGCTCCCGGCCAGACGGGCCAGAGTGTGGTCCTCCACACGATTTTCACTCGCTTCCCGTTGCCGGCGCGTTTAACAAAACGAATCAACTCTTCCGGATGGAAGAAACGGACCCCGTCCCAGATCGGACCTCCTTCTCTCTTCAGCTGCCTGGCCAACAAACTCTGACGGTTTAACACCCCCAGGATCAGTCCATATTGAGCCACACGCAGCGCCTCGGCCAAGGCCAGGGCTGGATCGGTGATGAACTCCAGGGTCGTAATCAGGGCAACGATGTCAATGGCTCGGTTTGGGAAAGGTAGGGCCAGTGCATCGCCGCACAAACAGTGTGGACAGCCTAGCCGAATAGCCTAGACCAACATCGGTGGTGATACGTCTAACCCCACAGCATACAAACCCAGTTCATTGAACCAGCGTGTGAAGTGCCCGGTGCCGCAGCCCACCTCCAGGATTGTGTGTGCGGATTTGAAATTGACAAGCAGCCGTCGCAGAAGTGCCTTCTCCAGGCGGTCAGCCCGGCGACCGGTGGTCTGGTACCAATTCTCGTAGCGGGCTACGCGGGCAGGGTCAGCGAAGGGGTTGTTCGAAACCTGTACCTGCTTAGAGTTCAAAAGTGATCGCCCGCCCCACGCCGGCCCGAATAAAGTCGTCTCCATACTCGGTGGCAAACATGGCGCTGGCCAAGTCCCCCGTGCAGTGACACGGCACCACCTGCTTCACACCCAACTGACGAAATTCGGCCAGGATAGCGGCAATCTCAGACTTGCTCTTGCCCCCCAGGTGAAAGCCGCCCATCACAAAGTAAACCGGATCACCGAATAATGCTTTGGCTCGAGCCATCATGGACGCTACACCCGGGTGAGCACAACCGGTAATGACCACCAAACCGCGTTTGCTCTGTACTACCAGGGCCTGTTCGTGGATTCCTCCATCCATAGCACCGGTGGTAAACAGCCCTTCGCCCAGGGGCTGGCCAGGACCCACCTCGACTACCTTTGTCAAACTGGCTACCTGGCGTTTGAAAACACTTGGAAAGGAGGACAGCAAGTAGACCGTCGGACGGGCCCCGGCTGCCAGCAGGGCATTCAGACCGCCGGTATGGTCGCCGTGGGCGTGTGAGAGCAATACGTACTCGATGCTGAGGAGATCCACGCCCAGATGACTCATATTGCTTAACAGCACCTGACCATCGCCACCGGTGTCCATGAGGAGCTTCTGTTTATGGTATTCCACCAGGGCGGCGAAACCCCAGGCTGAGCTGAGGCGTGGGTCATAGGGATTATTATCGTACAGGATAGTGATAGTAAGAGTATCGGTGGCCAGGATTGTCATTTCAATCTCCTCTTGCACCTGGGCTGGCGGAATGGGGTGGTAGGAGCTGAGGAAAAGCCCCAACCCGACTAATAGGAATTCTTGCCTCGTCAAATGCAGCACCATAGGTCTTGCCCTTTCAGATCAAGGGGTACCGGCCCCTGCCGCTGCCTCCAATTCCACAATGATGCGTGCGGCCTCTTGCTTTCTGTTCGTCACATCCAGGGGTAGACCTCTCAACCAGGATGAGGCGATTGCGGGATCTTCGTGAATGATCCCGCTGGGCTCTAAGCCTTTCTCTGCCAGTCTTGCTCGCAAATAACTCTCTGCTTCTCTACTCTTGATTCTGTTTAAAATAAATAAAACACCCCTGATTCTTGCCTCCCTAAAGATCCTGTTGGCTAGCGCGACGGTTTCCGGATCCTTCAAATGCTCCGTGGCTGGCGGTTCCCCCGCCTTTATTCGATCAACCATCTGTTTCATTGAAGCTGCTAACTCAATAGCCGGGTAAGTGGGATCAACGATAACAATAGCCCAATCCAGGCTGGTTATGGCTCCCCGCGACGTGTCTTCAAATCCCGCTTTAAAGTCCACCAGTGTCACCACTTCTTCCCCCTCAATTTGAAAACTGAAGTCTCGGGCGATTTTAGAAATGGGACCGTCACAGCCTGCTCCCGGCCCTTGATCTCCGATCTTGCCCGCTGTAAATAGATAGATCCCTTCAGCATGACCATAATATTCCGCCGGTATATGCTTTAGCGATATTTTTGCCCCGGCCAGAGGCGTCGGGTCATCCACCGGGCAGGTCACCGAACCGCCGCTGAATACCATTCCGCCAAAGTAGTCGATCAGCGCCAATGGTGACTTGGCCAATCCAAGTGCTTGTGGTAGGCCAACATTGGTTGAATCGGCGTCCAGAATACATACGCTGTAGCCGTTGTAGCTAAGTTCACGAGCTAACAGGATCGCAGCTGTGCTCTTCCCGGAGCCGCCTTTCCCGAAAATCCCTACTCTTTTGTCCTTGAGCAGCTTCACCTTGTCGCTCGCGGTTTGCACTTCCATCGCTTTTATCACCTTTGCTGAACCACAGCAGCTTTTAATGCCTGCAGCCGCGCTCCGGCCGATCCACCAACTCACCGCTTAAATAGGCTTCGACTGCGGCACGCGCCTCGATCTCATCCGTAATGAAACTCTCAATTCCCACCCCCCGTAGATCATCATACATCCGCCTGCCCATGCCGTGAGAGATCACCACAGCACAGTCCGCCAGGGCGGCCAAGACCGGTCCGTGACGCTCAATATGCTGACCGGCGTGTTCCAGTCCGCGGGCGTGACCCGTAAACGTATTTGGACGGAACTCCTGCTCCTTTACCTCCTTATTTTCGACTTCATAAACGACAAATCCCCGCGTCCGGCCGAAATGGGCCGAAATGGTCTGCCCGTCATCCGATGCTACGGCTATTTTCATCTGGTTTTCTCCTGTTGTCCCTTGCGTTCCATAGATCGATGGTGGTAGAATCCCTCTCTTACCATCGTGCCACCACACTTGGGGCATTTCTCCTCCCGGCACGGTATCCCGGCCTGATGTGGTATCTTTTCGCCGCACTTGGTGCAGATACAGTGCCCTCGGGCACCCCTTCTCTGCTCAGGTTGTGTCTCCATCGTCCTTCCTTTTCCTTTCATAGCTGTAAGACCGGCTGGATTCTATTTTTCACACTCTCCCGCTGGAAAGGGCGTGATAATCTTTCGCGGTCTTAACATTCTTTTTGCCAATGCCACTAGCGGTACAAACAGACTCAAAGTGCATACCATGGCTGCACCGGTGGGGAAGTCAAGGCTGGCGGAAAGATACAGGCCAATAAGGCTGGCCATGATACCCACGGTCCATCCCACGACCAGTCGGATCTTGATTTTATCCGAGAGTAACATAGCGCACACGGCCGGTGCGATCAGGTACGAAAAGACCAGCAATACTCCAGCTATCGCCACCGATGAGGTCACTATGAGACCGAAAGAGGCATAGAAGAGAAAATCCCACCATCTAACTGAGATATTCCTTCTCTCAGCTTCTACTACATTGGTAGAAATGAGCAGGAACCTTTTTCTGTAGATATAATGAAACAGACCGATGGCACC
>JBGVTM010000353.1 GCA_041862535.1 Candidatus Neomarinimicrobiota bacterium
TGAGCGATGAAAACGTGACTTTGATCAATTGACTACAGCAGCTGCTTCTAAATGTGATGGGGATCATTTTAAGGTCGCGTGAGAGCGGGCTAATTTTCAGCAGACTTGAGAGTAATAACGAGCTGTAAGGAGATTGTTCAAGTGCATAGTCGAATCACATCACTCTTCATGATCACTGTAATGGTGGCCTTTGGCATGGTCTTCTTGAGTTGCGAGTCCCTTACGGATGGCTCGGAAGATGGAGACACGGGCACTCTTACGGTCCTTCTGACTGATGTCCCTTTCCCGGCCGATCTGGTGGCCGAGGCCAATGTCACCATTGACAGCCTTGTGGTACATGCCATGGACAGTGATACCTTTATCACGTTGTCCAGTAATCGGCAGGTCTTTAATCTGCTCGATCTGCGCAACGGCGTTACTGCCGGTCTGGCCAGTCTGGAGATACCGACAGGGCGGTACAACCAGCTACGGCTGATTGTCGACGACAGCGCGGCCAGCGTTATATTGAACGATAGCCTCAGCACCTCGGCTCCGCTGGAGATTCCCAGCGGCGGAAAGAGCGGTATGAAGCTCAATATCAAGCCTTTCCTGCAGATTGAAGCGGGTATCGAATCGGAGCTGCTGCTGGATTTTGATGTGAGCAAATCCTTCCATACTAAAGGTAATCTGGACAGCCCTGGTGGGATCACCGGATTTATTTTCAGTCCGGTCCTGCGGGTAGTCAATCTGGCCAATGCCGGGCGGCTCCAGGGAACGGTGACAGACTCCTCCTCCGATACGGGAATTGCTGGTGCTCAGGTGTCGATAAGCACCGTGGACTCCGTTCTCACCTCCACATTCACCGACACCGCAGGCGCCTACGCTATAATAGGCATTCCGGCGGATACCTACTCTGTCGAGGCCGCCGCTGCCGGTTACAATACCGAGACTGCCTCCGACGTAGCAGTGGATGCCAGAGGGACCACGGTCCAAAACTTTGTGTTGACTCCTCAGTAGCGAGTCGGCCCCATCAACTTCTGAAGGGCGTCTTTACCGGCGCCCTTTTTCTTTCCGCATGCATTGGCCTGGCGGAACTGTTTGCTACCAAGGCTGCTATTCGCTCGGGTTCTAACCCCCTTCCGACCCTTCGTGCTGCTGTTGCGCTGAGGAGGCGCTGGCCAGTCCGGGATCGGCGCTTGCGAAAAAGGGCATCCACTTTTCCTCTGGAGAGCGCTTGGTGAGCAGACTGATCACGATCAAGAGGCTGATAGAGGAGAGTACGCCAGGAATGACGATGTACTCGCTGCTGGCGAAATCGAATTCGGTGCCTCCCAGCGTGAGGGCGAAGTTTACACCCAGCCGATGCAATACGGCGATTCCTACGATGCTGCCCAGACCACCGGCGATACAGGCCACCCCGCCTTGAGGGGTCACGCGCTTCCACAGGAAAGCGGCCAGCAGGGCGGGGGTCAGGCTGGCTCCTACCACGGAGTAGGCGTAAAGAGCCATTTCAAGCACTGTCTTGAACTGGGTGAGCAGTAACAGCCCAATAGCCCCGAAAATCACCACGAAAACTCGCTGCAGGCTTACCATCTGTTTATCGGTGGCGTCGGGGCTGATGAAGCGTTGGTAAATGTCCCTGCTGACATTGGTGGACGGAACGAGCAGGAAGGTGTTCCCGGTGGAGAGCACGATGGCAATAGCCGCTGCCAGGAGAATCGCACCTCCCAGAACGGGCAATCCGTGCCGGGCAATATACAGGATTACGGTCTCTGAGGCGGCCCGCCCGACAACTGAAGTCTGGGTGATGAGATCCGGATAGGCGGCCCGGCCGGTGATGGCCAACAAAGCCAGGGCCGTCTCCAGCACCACCACACCTAGCACCATTCCCAATACCGCCTTGCGCGCTGCATTCTCATCCTTGGCTGAGAAGAACTTCTGGTACATGCCGCTCTCACCCAACAGAAGCAGAAAAGTAGGCAGTGCCACGCCGATTACCCACAGGAAGTTGTGGCCACCGAGGGGGGTCAAGTGTGCTTGGGGCAGGTTTCCGATTACCTGTCCCACACCGCCGAGCTCGAAGATCATGTACGGCAGCGCAAAGAAAACGCCGATGATAATTATCAGGCCATTGAAAATATCCACTGTAACGATTGATACCATACCTGCCAGCGTGGTAAAGATGACGATTGCCGCCGCGGTGATGTACATGCCCTGGGTAGGCGAGATGGTCCCATCGGTCACGATGGTCAGGATCCATCCCCCGCCGCGGAACTGGTAGGCGGCGATGGTTACATAGGCCAGGATGATTGCTAATGTTCCCAGGAGGCGGGCCGCGGCGTTGTAACGCTGTTCCAGCAGGTCCGGGACCGTGTATTGCGCAATGCGCCGTACTCTTCCGGCAATGAAGTACGCTACTATCAGCCCCAGCCAGGCTCCAAAGGAGAACCAGAGCATGGATATTCCCGAGCGGAATGCCAGCCCAGCACCACCGAAAAGGGAACCAGAACCGATCCAGGTGGCGACAAGAGTCCCGACCAGAAGCAGCACCGGTACCGAGCGCCCCGCTACCATGAAGTCCTCGTGGCTCTTCACCCGCCGGGAACGCCATAGACTAACCGAGATGAGGATCAGCGGGTAAATGAGTACAACAGCGACTAACAGATTCATTTAACTACTCCAGTAGGATCTTGGGTTGAACTTACGCCGATGAGGACAAATGAGGATACCTGGCCTTACATTTCCTCCAGCCATTCAAGATAGTGTTTGAAGTATCCCCTGATGTTCCCGGCCAAAGGATCAGTTGTAGTGATCATGTGGGCGCTTGCTATCCAAATAATCACGTCTAGGTGTGCACCGCCGCCCAATCAGCATCGGTATAAAGGTAGCTCAATGTAGAGAATGGAGGCGAAAGTTACAGTTTGCTGATCCCTTCCTTCATCCGCTCAAGGGCTTCTTGAATGTTTTCTATCGAATTGGCATAGGAGAGGCGCAGGTACCCCTCTCCGTAGGCTCCGAAAGAGGTGCCTGAGAGAGTCGCAACGCCGTATTCTTCCAGGAAGTAATTTTCCAGTTCCTTGCTTGACTTGGGGAGGGCTTGCACATTAGGGAGGACATAGAAAGCTCCCTTGGGTTTGCGGCAGGTGATGCCCTCGATGGCGTTGAGTCCTTCGACAATGACATCCCGTCGCCGGCGAAATTCCGCTACCATGGCCCGGGCCTCATCCTGGGAACCCTTGAGTGCTTCCACGCAGGCCATCTGGACGAAGGTGTTGGTGCAGGAGTTGCTATTGGTCATCAGCCGGGCGATCCAGAAAGCCAGCTCTTCCGGCATCACACCATAACCGCACCGCCAGCCGGTCATTGCGTACGTTTTGGAAAAACCGTCGAGTAAGATCAGATGATCTTGCATACCTGGGTATGGCAAAAGCGAGATATGTTCGCCGTCATATATGATATGCGAGTAGATCTCGTCAGCCAGGACGATCAGGTTGTGTTCGGCCACCAATTCAGCGATGCGGGCCATTTGGTCGCGGTTGATGAGACCTCCTGTGGGATTGCCGGGTGAGTTCAGGAT
>JBGVTM010000354.1 GCA_041862535.1 Candidatus Neomarinimicrobiota bacterium
CCTATCAGAGCTGGATGGGCTGGGCAGTTACCTGGATCTCTCAAGCGAAGAGATATATAATATCGTACAGGAAGCTGACGTTCCTTACCGGCGGTTCCAACCCGTTATCCTCTGCGATGACGTCAGCTTTGCCCAGAGGTCATACATCGAAGAACACCGATTGGAATACCCGGGTATTTTTTTTATGGATCGGGCGATCCGTCACTATCCGTCGCGGTCGCGGGCCACTCACGTCATTGGCTATCTCCGCAGCATCTCGATGGATGATTACGAGCAGTACCGTAGAGAAGGCTACCAACTTGGCGATATTGTAGGTGCCGCTGGGTTGGAGAAGCAATATGAACCGATACTCCGTGGGAAGAAAGGTTATCGCTACCATCTAGTGGACTATCTGCTGCGAGATCTGGGTGAGGTTACCGACAAGCCTGCTGTGCGACCGGTCCCCGGTCAGGACCTCCAGCTGACGCTGGACATTGATATGCAAGCTCTTTGTGAGATGATTATGGAGGGCTACCGTGGCGCACTAATCGCTATGGAACCTCATACCGGAGAGTTGTTCGCCTACGTGAGTGCTCCCGATTACGTACTGGCTCCTTTCACTGGCCCGGTGCCGGTGCCTCTATGGGAGCAGTGGCGGGATCACCCGGACAAAATCCTGCTCGATCGGGTGATCAATGGTCTGTACCCTCCGGGATCGGTTTTCAAGCTGGTGGCGGTGGCCGCCGCCCTCGCCGGAGGTGAGGTCGACCCGCAGGCGACGGTAGAGTGCAAGGGTGCCTACCGGTTCGGTAATCGTGTTTTCCATTGCAATATCTGGCCCGGTCATGGCCATGTTAATCTGGAGGATGCGGTACGGCTATCCTGCAATATCTACTTTTACAAACTCATTCAATGGATCGGTTTTGAGGCCTGGACGGAAATGGCCCGGGAATTCGGCTTTGGCAGCCCGACCGGTTTAGAGCCGTCCCAGGAGTCTGTGGGGCTGGTGCCTACGCCGCAATATATGGATCAGAAGTACGCTGATGAAGGGTGGACTTCCGGCCACCTCCTGAACCTGGTCCTGGGCCAGGGTGATATCCTGGTGACGCCCCTTCAGATTGCCCGCATGACCGCGGCCATTGCTAACGGTGGGCGGTTGGTGGTGCCGACCCTGGTGATTTCACCACATCAGAAGGAATCCAGAGAACCGGTCATTGATTTACCGGCCTGGATCTGGAGAGACATCCAGCAGGGCATGTATCTGGTGGTCAATGGGGAAAAGGGCACGGGCTTTCGAGCTCGAGTTGGGGGCGGTGCCATCTACGGTAAAACCGGCACGGCCCAGAATCCCCACGGTGAGGGTCATTCGTGGTTTACCGGGTTTGCCAGGACCAGATCGAATCGTGAACTGGTAGTGACGCTTCTGGTGGAACAGGGGGGATTAGGCTCACGCACGGCTGCGCCCATGGCAGCAGAGATCTTCCGTTATTTTATTGCGAGATACAGTGATGGTAGGGAAGAGCTGGCTCAAGTCCCTTAGGGGACAGCCCAGCCTGATAGTCTGGGATACCCTTATCCTGGTCCCCGTCGCCCTGCTCCTGTTGCTGGGTTTCATCGGACTTTACAGCACCAGTCTCCCTACTCCCTTCCTTTCATCCACCTTTTTTCGCCAGATAGGCTGGTTGGTGGTCGCTGTGATGGCGGTTTGGCTATTACGCTGGCTACACCCTCGCTTTTACTATGAATATGCCTACCGCTTGTATGCTCTGCTGATCTTTCTACTGCTGGTCACCTACTTGATGCCTGCTTTTTCAGGTGGCAAACGGTGGATTGCATTGGGTTCCCTGCGTCTGCAACCGGCGGAGTTCGGTAAAATCGTGCTGGTATTTGCTCTGGCCCGCTTCCTCACCGACTACGAGAAGTATCTCCAGCGGTTCCAGTATGTTCTAATACCGCTGGCCATCGCCCTGCTGCCGGCCTTCCTGATTATCGGGCAGCCTGACCTGGGAACGGCCATTATTTACCTTGCCGTAGCCATTGTTATGATGTACTGGTCCGGGATTTCCGCTTTCCACTTATTCATCATTCTGGCGCCTGCCGTCAGCTTGATTGCCGGATTCAATTTCTACGCCTTTTCCCTCTGGATGCTCCTCCTGGTCCTGGTGCTCTACTTCTCCCGGTCCCGACTGCGATGGAGCGCCGTCATCTTTGCGATTAACGCCCTTTTCGGAACGCTGGCTCCCACCCTTTGGAACAGCTTGCAGCCCTATCAGCAACGGCGTATCCTCACGCTCCTGGATGCGTCTGCAGATCCGCACGGGGCTGGCTATCAGGTGCTTCAATCGCGAACCGCCATTGGCTCTGGCGGTGTATTCGGCAAGGGAATCGGCGAAGGGACCCAAACCCACCTCCGGTTCCTGCCGGTAAGCGATACCGATTTTATTATCGCTGTGATTGGCGAAGAATTGGGCTTTCTGGCCGTTCTGGGAACGCTGATCCTTTTCGGATGGCTTCTGCTCCGGATGCTGGATCGAGCTTCCACGACCCAGTACCGATTTGCCAGCTTGTCGATCATCGGCTTCGGTACCATTCTCCTGGTGCATGTTTTCGTGAACATGGGCATGGCCACAGGACTCATGCCGGTGACAGGACTACCATTGCCGTACATGAGCTATGGTGGGTCGTTTTTACTAACCTGTTTGCTACTGGTAGCATTGACCCAATACCTGTTGGCTGGAGAACCCTGAGTTGGCCGGGATTCGCGATTGGTTTAAGATGACCCACTCCAGCATAAGACCCAAGATTTGACGCCGGAGGAGGAAGTATGGGTCGTTGCTGTATAGATGATAAAATGTTAACTTATATAAATTAATTTAGATTGATTATCTCACGAGATATACTGGAGGTTAGATGCGGCGCCGGCTAATGGCAGGCTTGGTTTTTGCCTTCTCCATCACCTTGATGTTACCCACCGCCTTTCTCTCGAGTAGGGCTATGCCTGATGCCACCGATTCGGCTTTTAGGGATCAGACGAGGAGTGAACAAACGCAGCAGCGTCCCAGACAGGCTCAGCCCTCTTTGACCAGTATGGCTCAGGAGATCAGACGGATCAATGGCCGTCTGGCAGCGCTGAAGAGCGAAAACGATAGCCTGCGGGCCAGGGTGATAGGGCTGGAAAGGAGCCTTCGGAATCTAACGACAGCCCTACCTGATATCAGGGCCTCTCTGGAATCGGCGGTAAGGGCGAAGGCTGCCATGGATAGCTCCGAGCTGACCCTGGTTAATCAGTTGAGCATGATTATGAATAAAATCCGGTTGTTGGAGGATAAGGCGGCTTACATCGACAGCACTAATTTTGAGATTCTGTCACAACTGGTATTGATCGAGAACAAGATCGTATCCTTGACCAGTAGTTTCAACGATATCATGGCTGCCCGCCAGGCCGAATCTACCCCGCCGTCCGCTGCTATGACTGATGAAGAATTTCGGAGCAGATATATCCAAGCCCTCACAGCCTATCAGAATGGACAATATCGTGAGTCGATCGATAAGTTTTCAGGGCTGGTGACCAGCGGCTCCCAGCACGAATTAGCGGATAATTCCCAATACTGGCTCGCGGAGTGCTATTACGCTATGAAAAACTTCAAGCGGGCGATTACGGAATTTGAGCGCGTATTTAATTA
>JBGVTM010000355.1 GCA_041862535.1 Candidatus Neomarinimicrobiota bacterium
ACTGTTGATCGGGTGACTGTGGGCAGTACCTCCGACATACACATTGCCCATGCCATCCACTCCCAGGGAATTGAAAATTACATATTCCAGGCTGTCCGCCCATTGAAGGATGCCATTAGCCGCCAATTTCATTATAATTTCATATCTCCAGTCACGATGGCCTATCAGAAGCATATTTCCATTATCGTCGACAGCCATATCCCATGGCAAAAGATTTATATCCCCTCCTCTTATCGACATTATTTTCCCACGATTACTATACTTGATAATAACAGGATGAGTATTGAGCCATGAACTGCCCAATACAATCACATTACCTCTGCCATCTACTCTGAGTGTCCTGGCGGATAGATCCCCTTGTTCCGGTACGGTATAGGTGGCAACCCATTGTCTCATACCATTAAAGTCTAATTTTAGGGTCCAGAGCACATCATCACTATCCTCTCCGTGACCCATACCCACCACATATACATTCCCCTGGGAGTCCACTTGGAAGTCTTCTGCAAACTCCCACGATCGGCCGGGACCATCATACCAGGCCGTCCATACTTCATGACCTGAGGGATCATATTTCACTATCACAATATCTTGGGTAGTATCCGGACCATAAGCATCTCCCAAGACGTAAACATTCCCTAAGGGATCAAGAGCCAGTTTCCACGCATTGTCTTCCCGCTGGGCGTGGCCGCTGAATTGAGCCGCCCACTCCAGGCTCCCTTCGGGACTATACTTGAGGGTGGCAAAATCAATCCGCTCCACCGGGTCTACAGTGGTACCGGTTACATACACGCTGCCTGCTTGATCAACGACTATCGAACTGGCAACGTCATCTCTTCCCCACCCATTATAATGCCGCACCCATGCCAGCACACCATCAGCCCGATATTTCGCCGTCAGAAAATCCTGGCGGCTGGGACCGGTATAACTGCATCCAGCAATATAGACCTGTCCCAAATGATCATAGGCAATATCCTTCGCAATATCCCTTGAAACTCGCTCACCATCGTAGCAGGAGACCCAGGCCTCCGTTCCGGAAGGTGTATATTTGATCGTGGCGTAATCCCAAGGCCGGCTGGAATAGGTGCTCCAGGTCGAACCGGTGACATACACGTTGCCACTTCGGTCTAGTGCGATGGCCACTGGTGAGCTCCTTAGATATCCAGGGGGGCCTTCGTACCTGGCGATCCAAGCTATGCTTCCGTCGCCGTTAAATTTGACTGTGGCATAGATATATTTACTGCCCTTGGAACTCTGACCTGTCACAAAAACAGCTCCACCAGGGTCTATGGTCATGTCCGTTACCCGATCAAGAGAGTATTCGTTCTCGCCGTCGTAATGGGCCACCCATTGCTCTCCGCCATCGGCGTTATACTTGATGATCGTAGCATCCAAGTAAGCCGGCCCCTCCTCAACGTTATAACCGGCCACTATCACATCCCCGGCTGAATCGATCTCCACCGCCACTCCCTCCGCCAATGTGGAAATGGAACCGGCAGAGGTACTGGAGTCGCCATAAGCCCGTTCCCACAGCAATCGTCCGTCAGGTGTGTATTTTAACGTCGTAATCTGATTGTATACACCGGCTCCGGTAACATAGACGTTACCGTCACGATCCACGGCCAGGGCTTTGGCACAGTCCTCGAGTTTTCCATCACCACCATACTCGGCAGCCCAGAGCTCGATTCCCCGGGCATCGTACTTCACCGTGGCATACATGCCATACTTATCGCCACCACCTTGATACCATAAACCACCTGTGACCACAACATTGCCAGACCGATCCAGAGCCATGTCAGTTATTCTGGTTTTAAGCCAGCTGGAATTAGAGAAGCTGGAGCGAGCTTCCCATAGCAGGGCGCCATCTGGATCATATTTGAGAGTAGCATAGTCAAAGGTTGATTCTGAGAACCAGCTGGCTCCCGACACAAACACATTACCGCTGTCATCCACTGCCAGCACATGTGCAAAGTCATCACCATGGGAGCTTCCGTCGAAATGAGCCACCCATTGCTCATATCCATCGGGATCATACTTGACCGTGGTATAATCGGCATCGTAATCCAACCCGTAAGTCGTGCCAGCGATATAGATGTTATCTTTGGTATCCACTACAATAGTTGAGGGTGTCGCGGGCCCATAGCCGATACCGGCAAAGGGCGCAGTCCAAAGCTGCCGGCCCAGTGAGTCGTACTTGATACTATACCATTCACTCACACCATCCGGTTGTGACCTATGACCTGTCACGATCACGTTGTTCCGGCTATCCACAGCCAGGTCGATTGCCTGATCGTGGCTGGGAGCCAGATCCGAACCGTACTCCCGGACCCAAGCGGGGCGTACGCTATCAGTAAGGGCATAAAGGGAGGATCCAATCCCACCTCCCGGCCGGAGCCTGTAGTTAGGGTAAGGTGCTAATCCAGGGATATCCTCTGGCTGGAGACTACGATACGGATTATCAGGCCGGGGGCGCCAGGGATATTGGGGAGGTCTCCCATCGGGATGGATAGGGGGATATGCAAATCCCGAGTTGGGATAGGCGTCCCGGCGGTACGGATTGTTTTCCGCTTCCAGCTGTTGAGGATCAACCTGCGAAGACGCCGAGGAAAGAAGAAGAGCAACGAATAGCGAAAGGGCTCGGAAGCGAAACCACATGCTGCAAGCTAATACAACATCGCGCCGTTGTCAAAACCGATCTTCCTATCGATACCACAACTTGATAAACTTCCTCAAGAGGCCATAGGTCTTCTGCCCCAGGTCGTACCACCACAGCTCCATCGGCAAGTTGATCCGGCTGCCCACCACCGCCTGCTGCCGCGAGAGATTGCGCAGCCCCTCTACTCCGTGGACCGCGCCCAGGCCGCTCTCCCGATGACCCCCAAAGGGAAGCGAAGCATAGCCGTATTGAACAATAACGTCATTCAGGACCACCGTCCCACACACCAGCTGACGGGCGATCTGGCGGCCCCGCCGCTCGTTGCCGGTAAATATATATGCACTGAGACCGAAACGGCTGTCGTTGGCCTTCCGGATCGCCTCCTCCTCAGAAGCAACCGGCATCACCGCCAGCTCGGGACCGAAAGTCTCATCGGTCATGATGGTCATCGTATGGTCTACATCAGTTATCAAGGCCGGAGGTATATGCCGACCATCAGGTTCACCAAACATTTCTACCCGGCCGCCCCTGGCTTCCGCATCCCTGAGATGGTCTATGATCTTGTCGTACTGCACATCTACCGTCACGGCACCCACAGCATCTTTGGGAGCACCACCGGCGGTCAGCTTCTTTGTCTCTGCCTGCACTAACATCAGGAATTCATCATATACCTGCTTCACGACATATACCCGCTCAACAGCCATACAGGTCTGCCCCGCATTGGTGAAACCACCCCATACCGCCGACTTCGCCGCCCGCTTGAGATTGGCATCCTCCAGCACGATCATGGGGTCTTTGCCGCCCAGCTCCAGGACCACCGGCTTGAGCCGCTCAGCACACGCCTGGGCGATCTGCTTCCCCACCTTGGTACTCCCCGTGAAGCAGACAACATCCGTCAGGGAAGAGGTCACCAGCCGCTGGCCAACGTCACCCGTGCCCAACACTACCTCGAACAGCTCCGGTCGCTCCGTAGCCGCATCGAAAAGCTCCTTGATGAGCAGGGCGTTCAGGCTGGCATATTCCGACGGCTTGACGATGACAGTATTGCCGGCCAGCAGCGCCTCAACCAGCGGGGCTGCAATCAGCACGAAAGGGTAATTCCACGGCGAAATCACCGCCGCTACACCGTGGGGACGATATTCCACATAACCCCGCTTGTGTACCAGGACCCCGCTGGCGCGATACTGGCGGCGGAGCACCGAAGGTGCGATCCGTTCCTGGTGCCGGATAACCTCCAGCGCCGCAAATACCTCGATTAGCCCTTCAGGGGATTTCTTCCCCGTTTCGGTGCAGATCGTTTCAATAATCCGGTCGAAATGGGTCACCAGGGCCTTTCGGAACCGCCGCACCAGCTTAATTCGCTCCCTGACAGGGGAACGGTTGTAACTGACCGCTGCCTGCCGCAGACACTCAAGGGCCTTATCAACCGCTTCCAGGCTATGGCATTCCAGATCCCGGATGGGCTCCCCCGTTGCCGGATTGAAGCATTTCAGTAAGGTTCTACCTGAAGGCAGCTTATCAACGGTGGCACTCACGGTCTCCCTCCCGATACCCTACTTGCCGGTAAACTCCGGCGTCCGCTTCTCAATGAAGGCCCGGGTGCCTTCCTGCATATCCTCGGTAGTGAAGGTGAGGGCGAAAAGGCGGGCCTCCAGGTCCAGCCCCTCTGCCAGGGGCATGTTCAATCCGTGGTTCACCGCCTGCAAGGTCAGCTCCACCGCCTTCGGCGCCTTCCGGGCAATCTGCTCGGCCAGCTTCTGGCAAGCGGGCAGCAATCCATCCACCGAAGTAACGGCATTGACCAGGCCGATGCGCAGGGCCTCGTCAGCCTCCACCATGCGGCCGGTGGTGAGCAGCTCCAGCGCCATCCCCTTCCCTATCAGACGCGGCAGCCGCTGTGACCCGCCGAATCCCGCCATCACCCCCAGGCTCACCTCAGGCTGACCGAATTTAGCCCGCTCCGAAGCCACCCGCAGATGACAAGCCAGGGCCAGCTCGCAACCACCCCCCAGGGCAAAACCGTTGACCGCGGCGATGACCGGCTTGGGGAATCCTTCAATCTTCCTGGTCAGGGCTTGACCCTGGCGGGCAAACTCCTGGGCCTCCAGCGGACTGAAAGAAGGAAACTGCCTGATATCCGCCCCGGCTGCAAAGGCCTTCTCACCCGCTCCCGTAAGAATCACCGCCCGCACCTGCTCACTGTTCACTTCGTCCAGGGCCCGGGACAACTCCTCCAATACCTGCGGCGTCAGGGCATTCAGGGCCTCCTGACGGTCGATGGTGATCGTAGCCACGGGACCGGAGATATCGATCTTGATGAAATCCATAAAGGTGTCCTTTTATTTGCTAAGGAGTCTATTTCCAGAACGTCCGGCCGAAGAGTACCATGACGGTGAAGATTTCCAGCCGACCGAGAAGCATCGCAAAGCAGAGCACCCACTTGGCACCATCGGCCAGCCAGCCATAGTGATCGTAGGGTCCCACCCCGCCAAAAGCCGGGCCGATATTCCCCAATGCCGACGCCGAGGCGCTCAGGGCCGTCATCATGTCCAGGTTGAAAAAACTCAGTATCAAGGCTATCACCAGAAAAATGCCCAGATAGAACAGCAGAAATCCCAGGGTGTTGCGAATCACTTGATCCGGAATGTTATAGTTACCCACCTTCACCGGAATGATAGCATGCGGATGAACCAGCTTGCGCATTTCAGCCACGATATATTTGAGCACCACCATGATCCGAATCACCTTGATCCCGCCGCCGGTAGAGCCGGCTGACCCACCAACGAAAAAGAGCGTGAATACCAGC
>JBGVTM010000356.1 GCA_041862535.1 Candidatus Neomarinimicrobiota bacterium
GGAGACCTGCCCGGTGTTTACGGGTTACAATCGTCTCAAGGCCAAGCCGAATGCGGAGGTGATCGCCAAGGTACAGGAGTTCGGCGATCCCTTTGTAGTCGTAGGTACGTACGGTAAAGGCAAGTCGATGGCGTTCGCCAGCGACGTGGCTCCCCACTGGGGGGCAGGCTTCATGAAGTGGCCGGGTTACGACCGGTTCTGGGTGCAGGCGATCCGGTGGCTGGGGACAAAGTGAGCGGCTGTTGGCGGCTGAAGAATGAGAATGGCTGGATGCGGGCTGATTTAGCCCGACAGGAGGGCATCAGCCGGGCGTGTCCACCGTCGACGGGATTCGGCGACGAAGTATCAAGGATAGATTAGAGCCGCTGCTCAGCCACCGCCTTCCGGGCCGCCTCCAGGCGGGTATGGGATTCATGCCAGTAATAGGGCCGCTGCTCCCATGACCGCTCCAGCGCTGCTAAGGCTTCAACGTATTGCCCCTGCTTGTACAGGCACCAGCCCTTGTGTTCCAGGTGGTCGGGATTAGCCGGGTCAAGTTCCAGGGCTTTGTCTACCAGCGCCAGTCCCTCCGCAATATCAAGATCGTTTTCAATGAGCAGCCCTCCCAGGTTGCCATGAGGCCAGTGGTATTGGGGATCAATTTCTATTGACTGGCGATAATAGATCTGCGCCCGATCCAAGAGGCCTGCCTCATTATATATACTTCCCAAACCATTAAGGATACGAGCCTCGGACCATCCCTCCTCTTTCCCTTTCCGCTGATATTGATCAAGGTGATGGGCAGCTCGGGGATTCCTTTCTGCCATATGTCGTAGCCGGTATCCCCGGTGAGGTTGTCAAAGGGCATGACGGCCACGGAGTGTTCAAAGGCTGCCAGAGGGTCCTTCTCTCCGCGCTGCCACCATGACCAGACCGCCGCCGCGATGGCCAAAGCTGCCACAATGGCCAGGGTCTTATTGCCGATGATGATTTGGGGCCGTTCCCTGACTTTATCAGCCGCTTCTTTCGGCGGTGTGCGGGCGATACCGCGGTCCGTGATGTCGAAGGCCCAGGCCAGGCCCACGGCCACCGGGAAGCCCAGCAGGAGAAGAATTATTATCAGGCTGCCGACCCAATTGGGGATGTGAAGCGGCTCGAAGGTGGCATCCACGATCTGGAAGATGATAAAGGCCACTCCGGCATAGACCACGGCCACCCGGAACACCCGGCGGCGCTTGAGCTCGGCTATGAGGTTAGCGAGGTTGTGCATCACTCCTAAAGCGGAATACGATTATGGAATATCTACCCCTTGGAATATGTGGATAAATGAGAGAAAATCAAGGGGTTAAAACAAAACGCCCCTTGAAAATCAGGGGCGAAAGTTTGAAAACTTATTGGCTTAGCATTTGGGCCGGGTGGACCCGGCTACGCATCGCTACGCCGGGCAGGCTTGAACTGTGTTAGTTAGCTGAGACGGAATAAAATCCTCCGGCAAATACCGGGGGCTTTTTGCCTGGGGTGTGAGCTGAGCCGGTGGGCGGACATTGCCAATTATGCCATGGGGGACAAATGCTGGGCCGGGTGGACTCGAACCACCAATCGTCCGGTTAACAGCCGGATGCATTGCCAGTTATGCTACGGCCCAAAAGGTATTCGTATGACCTGTGAGGGAACGACCAGCCAGGACCACAGCTCCCCCTTCAAGCCGGTGCTCTACCCCTCATCGGCAAGTTACAATAAGGCTTGAATCGGAGGGAGGACTTTTTGTTAAAGGTGAGGGCCCGTCAGGCTTTGAAAAGCAGGACGAATTCTTTGAAGATGTCTCTATAGAAATGGTGGATCATTTCTTCTTTCATGATCCTTAATGCTTCAAAGGTCGGAACCTTTTTCTTATAGGCTCGCGTTGAGGTCAAGGCGTCGAATACGTCGGCGATGCTGCAGATGCGGGCGTAGTTGTGAATCTCATCCTTTTTAAGACCGAAGGGATAACCAGTACCGTCTTCCCGCTCATGATGCTGCATGACGATGACACCACATTCTTTGGTGAGCTGGTTGGTCTCACTTAGAATCTTATTGCCCCTTCTGGGATGGTTACGCATCAATTCCCACTCTTCGTCGCTTAATCTGCCGGCCTTATTAATCAATTCCTGCGGTACGTCGCACTTGCCGAGGTCGTGGAGGAAGAAGCCGGCGCCCAGCTCCTGCATGTTATGGTCATAGCTACCCTTGTACACCGACTTGGACACCAGCACCGACAGCATTCCGACGTTAACCGAGTGGGTGTAGGTGTAATAGTCGTGGGAGGTAATTTGGGCCATGCAGGCGGCCGTGTCATCGTCGGCCAGGATGTGATCGACGATTTTGTAGACCATTTTCTTGCCGCATAAGATATTGTCGGGGCTGGGTTTTTCCAGGATGTTGGTCATCATCTTGAGGGAATGATCATAGACGGCTTTGGCCTTGGTCTGGGGAGGAATGCGGGTGTTCTGGATCGTCTGGTGCAGTTCCGCCGAGATCGCTTCCATGGGATTGAATTCACCGTCATCTGGAATTTCAATCTCGATTTTACCCTTCTGTTTCTGATAGGGGCCCAATAGGTCGGTCAGAAGGTTGCGCTCTTCCACCACCGTGCTCTTCTCAGTGTCGACCCGGACCTCTTTTATCCCGTCGGAGATGATTTTCTTAATCTGCCGGTCGGAGGTAATCTTGAAATTTGGCTTAAGGAATGAGTGTCGCAGCCAGGATTGACCCAACATGACATACATGCCAACCTTCAGATCTTTGGTCTTTACTGTCTTGATCATGCTAATATCATTCCGCAGCTATTATAATAGTCATTTTCCAGGGTTGGCAGCTTTGCCCACCACTATAACCCCTCGTATTAGATCCGTAATTGACAGTGCTACAATTTATAAGTTAGTCATAATTCAGGCAGATAGAGTTGTTTGTTATAGAGCTGTGATAATCGTCACACCAAAGCGGCGAACCGGAGCATCGCTGGGTATTTCTGCCGCCCTGTGGCAGGCAATTCCAGTTACGATTGCCTAGCCGAATAGCCTGACGAACTTTTCGAAGAGATCCCTATTGAAGTGGGTGACCATCTCATCGCGCATGACTTTGAGGGCTTCGAAGGTGGTAAGCTTCTTTTTGTAAGCGCGTGTTGAAGTGAGGGCATCGTAGACATCGCCGATGGCGCAGATATACGCGTATACATGGATGCGGTATCGGCTGATGCCAAGAGGGTAGCCCGAGCCGTCCTCGCGCTCGTGGTGTTGCAGGACGATGTTGCTGCATTCGTCGGTAAGGTGCCCGGTCTTACGCAGAATTTTCTCCCCGTAAGTCGGATGCATGCGCATCAGCTCCCACTCTTCGTCGGTTAATCTCCCCGGCTTATTGATGAGGTAGGAGGGAATTTCACACTTGCCCAGATCGTGGAGGAAAAAACCGGACCCCAGCTCCCGCATGTTGTGATCCGCTTGGTCACTGAAAGCGGCCTTGGCGATGAGGACCCCGTACATGCCTACATTGACCGAGTGGGTGTAGGTGTAATAGTCGTGAGAGGTGATTTGAGTGAGACAGTCGGCCGTTTCGTCATCGGCTAGAACGAGGTCCACGATGTCACCGAGCATTCGCTTACCACTGAGGATATTGTCATGGCTGGGTTCGTCGATAATGTGCTTCATCATCTTGATGGAGTGGTCATAGACGGCTTTGGCCTTCTCCTTTGGGGGGGCGTTTTCATCCTCGATAGTGGCCCTCAGTTCCTCACTGACCATGCTCAGCGGATCGAAGCCTTCCGGGATGGGGACCTCGACCTCGCTTTTCTCGGTATCGACATTGACGAGCACCAAACCTTTGTCAATGATATTGACAATCTGCTTTTCGTGAGTAATCATGAAATTTTCTTCGAAGAGCGGCAACAGACGGGCCTGTTCGCCTAACTTGACGTACATACCCACCTTAAGATCTTCGGCTTTAACGGGCCTGAGCATGGTCGTGAATCTCGCTAGTTAATCATAGGCTTCATTGTATACTGCTCCTGCCTTGTAAACACAGCTGGAGCATTAATCAAAGGAGCGAAAAGATACATGCATATGCATATTAGTGTCAATTCAAACCGCTGATTTATTCGCTTGTGTCGCTGAGGGTTGTGATAAAGGCTCAATCAACGCTAAGGTTCCAGAGGAGAAACACCGGTTACAAAGCTTAGAGAGGCCTGGATAATTGCGGCGGTCGTTTACCTGGCGGCCAGTAATCAGCGGTCAGCGATGAGCGGTCAGCATTCAGCAATCAGCCATCAGCGGTTGGCCATTAGCCCATAAGCCGGTAGGGGCGTAGCGCGCTACACTCCTTGTATATTCCCCCTATAGAAGCCAAAATCAAGAGGAATCAGATAAGGATCCCCTCTCAGATATTGGGAGGGAAATACCTCGGCGGTTGACCGATCGCCCCTGGGGTTGGAAGCCCGATAGTAGCTGGGTCACCGCCGAGGTTTCCAGAAGCGTCTGAAGCCCGAACAGTCGCGGGGTTTAAGCCGCATACAAGGATGGGATACAGACGCCAAGTCGCCCCCAAGCTAGTCCAGGAGGAGAGGCAATGCAACCGCAATCATTTGTCTGTGGTATCGATGTAGGCTCCAGAGATTATTCATTCAAGCGGCTAACTGGCAAATTCGACGGAACTGGCTATCAAATGAAGTGTCCTAGCCCACCCGCCGATTACAAATAGGGTCGAGCTCTGCTATTAATTCTTTCTCTCTGTCAGATGGGTCTCCTGAAATCACTTCACCGACAAAGTGTGTGGGCATTTCACGGTTAATGCATGGATTATCGCCATTGACGATACAGCCCACCAGACATCGTCGCTGTCTTCCATTATGTTATGACCGGGAATCCGCAGCGACGTTACATGTCAACGTCTCATGTCGGGAGACAGAATCTTACAATGCGAATGCAAATGAGGCGCTTTACTAGGCTCACTAATGGGTTCTCAAAAACACTAGAGAGCTTAAAGGCGGCTGTTGCCCTACACTTCGCTTATTATAACTTTGTGAGAATTCATCAGAGATTGAGGATAACACCAGCGATGGAAGCGGGCGTGGCGAAACGGCTGTGGGGCATCGAGGAGCTCTTACCCGAATAAGGTAGAGAATTAGAAAACACTAAAAAATTCTTGTTAACCTCTGACCATTTAGTTAACTTGTGTTAACCTATTGATAAGAAGTTAACACTTGTTAACCTAGATAAGCTAAGTTAACAAAGGATGCATAGGTAAGGCTTATGACTAGAGAGAAATACATCACAATACCTCGATTGGCAGAACTCACGGGCATGAGCCGCATTGCGATTTACAAGAAAGTGAAGAAAGGTCAGATTCCCGCAATTAGAATAGGTCGGAATTATGCTATTACTGATCGGACTATCGCACAGGTGCTCGGCGAGGAACTATCTGAAAAAGGGAAAAGACAAATAGATACAGCGGTTACAAAAACAGTAGAACAATACGGAGAGGTAATAAGAGAACTAAGCAATAAATAATGAAGATCATCACGGTCGCAGAAGTCGAGTATGTTGCATTCGAACTCGCGAAAAAACACCTCACTTTCGATCAGCCAATTCCTGATTTTACAACCCGATTCCCGAATATACTTGAAAGTTGCGTAGTCACTCCGTTTCAGAAATTCTCTGGTAAGTTCTTGTATCCATCGTTTGTTTCTAAGGCTGCTATGTTGTTCTATCTAATAATAAAGAATCATCCATTTCAAAATGGCAATAAGAGAATTGCTATCACAACCCTGCTCACATTCTTGTTCTATAACGAGAAATGGTTGGAGGTAGACCACACTACACTCCTGAACTTTTCTCTTTGGATAGCGGAGAGTCAATCCGAATACAAAGAACAGGTTGTCTCTGCCATAGAGCAGTTTATTAAGGGGCATTTAGTGCCCCTCCAACCAAATACGGAAGCAAGGGCATCAGCTGACAGCTAAGCTGCTTAGTGGCCTCAGCTGAGGTGAAACCCCAAATTAGAACACTACCAGATGTTGATAACAAGCGGACAGGGGAACTAAACTTTTTTTATTTACACAAGGAGGTTCATCATGCAGCGATTTTGGGCTTTTCTGGCAACTGTAGCTGTTATAGTATTACTTACCATCGGATGGCGAATATCAGAGAATGGGAGGTATTCTTTCCAACCTTTACAATCTGGCGAGATTGGCGGCGCAGGCTATCTTATTGATACTAGAACCGGTTGATACTAGAACCGGAACGACATGGTTTATAGTTGGAAACGATGTTCGAGGGGAAATCTTGATTAGCTCAAATTAGGACACCACCACATCTTGATGCTATTTCTGTACTGGAGGGTTTCGTCTTAACTTAAAACCAATCATTTGTATGCATGCCAGCGCATGTAAGCCTTTGTCGTGAATGAGCAATGATTGACACTGACGCCAGCTACGATCTGATCATCGTCGGGGGCGGGCCTTCCGGTTCGGCGGCGGCACTGTATGCCAAGCGCCACGGTCTGCGCACCCTGCTGCTGGACAAGGCCACCTTCCCCCGGGACAAAATCTGCGGCGACGCGCTCTCGGGGAAATCGGTGGCTATCCTGAAGGACCTCAATCTGTTGAACAAGGTCCGAGGGCTGCCTGGTGCCACTATCTACCGCATCATCTTCAGCAGTCCCGTGCATACCGAGCTGGTGATTGACCTGCGGCAAAGCAGCCTCAGTTACATTCCGGAAGGGTTCGTAATTCGCCGGGCGATATTCGACCAGTTCCTTTTTGAAGAGGCCAGACAGGCAGCGGACACCTGCCGGGAGGGCTTCACCGTCACCGACCTGGTCTGGGAAGCGGGCTTCGTGAATGGTATTAGGGGACGCCAGGGCAACGGCGCGGAGGAGGAGCATCGCGGCCGCATCGTCCTGGGTGCTGACGGCTACCACTCCTTAGTTGCCCGCCAGACCGGCCTCTATCAACATGATCCGCGCCACTGGGTGCTGGCCCTGCGGCAGTATTATCAGAACGTTGGCGGCCTCACTGACCAGATCGAGCTGCACTACGTAGATGAGGTCATCCCGGGCTACTTCTGGATCTTTCCTTTGGAGAACGGCTGTGCCAATGTGGGTATCGGCATGCTGCACGCCTATATCAAGCGCCAGAAGGTTGACCTGCGGCAGGCCCTTCAGAGGGCTATTGACAGTCCGGCCTTTCGGGAGCGGTTCACGGATGCCCGGCCCATGGAGGATCCGGTGGGCTGGAACCTGCCGGTGGGCAGCCAGCACCGCCGGATGGTGGGCGACGGGTTCATGCTCCTGGGCGACGCCGCCGGCCTTATAGACCCCTTCACCGGCGAGGGTATCGGCAATGCGCTGTATTCAGCCCGGTTTGCGGTGGAGGCGGCGAAGGAGGCCATCGAAGCCGGGGATGTAAGCGCGGCCTTTCTGGCCCGCTATGACCAGCGCCTGTGGGATGCCATCGGCGGTGAGCTCAAGGTGAGCACCCAGATGCAAAAGATCGGCCGTCACCGGCTGCTGCTGAACTTTGTCATCGGCAAGGCGGCCCGGAATAAGGAAGTAGGTGACCTCATCGCCGGTATGATCGCCAACGAAGTACCAAAGAAGAAGCTGGCCAACCCCCTGTTCTATCTCAAGCTACTATTCAGCTAGCCGACAGTCTTCAGCAATCAGCCCGCCTGGTCTTACCATAGGTTCCAGGACCCTCCCGAGTGTCTGCCCCTATCCCGGGTTCAGATGAGCGTAAACTTCAGCGACTGAATGACATAATTTTAGCGTGTGATTTCACCATTCGCGGTAGGAGGATGCAGGCCATGATAGACCATCTATCAGCTGATACGGGTATGAACCAGCTCCATAATGGAGACACTGACGTCGAGGAAACGCAGGAGTGGTTGGAAGCGCTAGAGGGGGTGGTGCGGCACAAGGGGAGGGAGCGGGGCCAGTATCTCCTCACCCGGCTGGTCCAGAAGTGCCACCAGATGGGGCTCTGTCCACCTTTTTCGACCAATACGCCTTACGTGAACACCATTCCGCTGGAGCAGCAGCCGCCGTATCCCGGTGATCGGGCCCTGGAGCGGCGCATCAAGAGCATCATCCGTTGGAACGCCATGGCGATGGTGGTGCGGGCGAATGCTCAGAATCCCGGTATCGGCGGTCATATCTCCACCTTCGCTTCGGCTGCCACCTTGTACCAGGTGGGGTTCCATCATTTCTTCCGCGGGAAGGGTGACGGTTTCGATGGTGACCAGGTCTACTTCCAGGGGCACGCCTCGCCGGGCATCTACGCCCAGGCCTTCCTGGAAGGCCGCATCACCCTGACCCAGCTGGAGAACTTCCGACGGGAGCTGGAAAAGGGCGGCGGCCTCTCGTCCTACCCCCATCCCTGGCTCATGCCCGACTTCTGGGAATTCCCCACCGTGTCCATGGGCCTGAGTCCCATCAGCGCCATCTACCAGGCGCGCTTCAACCGCTATCTACAGGACCGGGGGATCAAGGATACGGCGGCGGCCCACGTCTGGGCCTTTCTGGGAGATGGCGAGGTAGACGAGCCGGAAACCCTTGGGTCGCTAACCCTGGCTGCTCGCGAGCAACTGGACAACCTGATCTTCGTGATCAACTGCAACCTGCAGCGGTTGGATGGTCCCGTGCGCGGGAACGGCAAGATCATCCAGGAGCTGGAGACGGTCTTCCGGGGTGCGGGGTGGAACGTCATCAAGGTCATCTGGGGGGACGATTGGGATTCCCTTCTGGCCAATGACACCGCCGGCCGGTTGGTGCAGCGGATGAACGAGGTGGTGGATGGCCAGTACCAGAAATACACCGTCGAGTCGGGGGACTATATCCGGAAGGATTTCTTTGGGAAGTATCCCGAGCTGTTGAAACTGGTGGAGCATCTGACCGATGAGCAGCTCACCAAGCTGCGCCGCGGCGGGCATGATCCGGCGAAGGTTTATGCCGCTTATAAAGCGGCGGTGGAGCACGAGGGCGCTCCTTCAGTCATTCTGGCGAAGACCATCAAGGGATACGGGCTAGGCGAGGCTGGCGAGGGTAAGAATATCTCCCACCAGCAGAAAAAGCTTAATGAGGCGGAGCTGCGCGAATTTCGTGACCGCTTTGATATCCCCATCGCCGATAAGGATATCGACCAGGCGCCGTTCTACAAGCCTCCGGAGGACAGCGAGGGAATCCAGTACTTGCTGGAGCGACGTCGTGCTTTGGGAGGATTCGTACCGTCCCGGAAAGTCCAGGTGCAGGCGCTGAAGGTGCCGGAGAGGTCCCTGTTCGATGAATTCTACCGGGGCAGTGAGCGGGAAGTGTCCACGACGATGGCTTTCGTGCGGATGCTCTCTTTGCTTATGAAGGATAAGGAGATCGGCAAGCTGGTAGTGCCGATCGTGCCGGACGAAGCCCGTACCTTCGGCATGGAGTCACTCTTCCGCCAGTTTGGAATTTACTCCCACGTAGGGCAGGTATATACGCCGGTGGATTCGGACACGCTGCTTTATTACCGTGAGGCCAGAGATGGCCAGATTCTGGAGGAGGGCATAACCGAAGCCGGCTCCATGGCCTCTTGCACGGCGGCGGGAACAGCCTACGCCCATCACGGCGTGGACCTGATCCCCTTCTTCATCTTTTACTCCATGTTCGGCTTCCAGCGCATCGGGGATCTGATCTGGGCCTTTGGAGATCAGCGGGGCCGAGGCTTTCTGTTAGGTGCTACCTCCGGCCGCACCACCCTGATGGGCGAAGGTCTGCAGCACCAGGACGGCCACAGTCACATTCTGGCCAGTACCTTACCGAACCTGTATACCTACGATCCCGCCTTTGCGTACGAGATCGCCGTCATTGTCCAGGACGGCCTGCGTCGCATGTACCACGAGCGGGAGGACATCTTTTACTACATCACCCTCGGCAACGAGAACTATCCCATGCCTGCCATGCGGGAGGGCATCGAGGAGGGGATTCTGAAGGGGTTATACAGGTTTTCTGAAGGGCCCAGGCAGCGGGGGAAGCCGATGACCCGGGCGCACATTCTGGGCAGCGGCGCAATACTGCTAGAGGCCATGCGAGCACAGGAAATTCTGGCGGAAAGATATGCGGTTTCCGCCGCTGTCTGGAGTGCCACCAGTTTCAAGGAGCTGCGTCGGGAGGTCCTCGCCGCTGAGCGCTGGAACATGCTGCATCCCGCTGAGCCGCCCCGGAAGCCCTACATCACCCGACTGCTGGAAGGTGAGCAAGGGCCTTTCATAGCCGCTACCGATTACATGAAGACCGTCGCTGCGCAGGTATGCCGTTGGGTGCCCGGCGGCTTGTTCCCCTTGGGAACCGACGGATTCGGTCGCAGCGATACCCGGGAGGCTCTGCGGCGTCATTTTGAGGTCGACGCCGAGTCCATCACCATCGCGGTGCTCTATCAATTGGCCCAGCGTGGAGAGATCGATCTAGAGGCGGTCAGGCAAGCCATCGAGGATTTGAGCATTGATCCCGAGAAGCCTGATCCAGTCACCGCCTAGCACCGGTGAGATAAGTGCATATGATGACAGCTGGCTTGCTTATAATCCCAAAGGGGGATGATTGTAGTTATTCAGTCCAATATTAGCTGGCTATAAATAGTACGCCTACCCTCTCACTATCAGCTACCCATTTCCCTGGCCGCGTCAAATTCTTATTGCATCTGCCTGATACGCACTTCGATGTTCTTTTCATCCTTCAGTAATTCCAGAATCTGCGACGTATCGGTATTGCCGAAGTGGTATGGATAGAGGATTTTGGGCTTAAATGCCTTTGCCGCATCGGCGACCATTTCGGGTGTCATCGTATAAGGCAGATTCATTGGTAGGAAGGCAATGTTTATTTGCTGGAGAGCTTTCATTTCCGGGGTATTTTCGGTATCGCCGCCCACATAGACGCGCTTATCGCCAAAGGTGATTACATAGCCATTCCCCACTCCTTTGGGGTGAAAAGGGCTGTCGTCATCCCGCTTATGAACGAGGTTGTAGGCCGGAACAGCTTCAATCGTAATCCCGTCAATAGACGTGGTATCGCCATTCTGCATTACGATGCCGCCTTCGATTTCTTCGGCGCATTTCTGGGTCAACACAATTTTGGTATTCCCGGTACGGATCAGTTTTATAGCTTCCGGGTCGAGATGATCGCCATGTTCGTGCGTGACCAGGATTAAGTCGGCCTGAGGCATTTTTGTGTAATCGGCTTCGCGGGATACCGGGTCGATATGGATGGTCTTGCCGCCGAAGGTGAACATCAAGGTCCCATGCCCGATGAAGGTGATCTTAAGGTCACCGGCGGAGGTTTTGATGATGTCCTCTTCGTAGCTCTCTTTCACGAATCCTGTCAGTATCAAGACACAGGCAATAGTCATTGGGAGGATTATAAACTTTCCCATTAGATGTGCCTCCTTATTTAGTTATGTTATCAGGCCCAACGAGAAAGCTAAAGCTTAAGTGATAAGTTGTGCAGCTAAAACCGGCTTAGAAAGGTCTCAGTCCCTACTATGGTCTATGTCCTGTATGCTTATTCAAGCCAGCAATTCAAACTCGTCCTGACAATATCCTGAAATGTGATAGGAGCTCAAATGAAACGGTTTTTAGCACTGTTCAGCCTCTTACTGCTTGTCCAGTGTTCATCAGAACCGACTTCCAGTAATAGAATTATACTGAATCTCCACGACCGGTGGGTATTCAGGCAGCTGGATGCCGATAAGTGGCAGCCAGCTGAGGTGCCGGGCTGTGTCCACACTGATCTACTGGCTGCTGGATTAATCGATGATCCGTTTTATAGGGATAACGAAAAAAAGCTGCAATGGATCGAGCGAACGGATTGGGAGTATCAGACCACCTTTTCGCTGCAGCCGGAAATGTCTGAACGGAATAATGTCGAATTGGTATTTCGCGGTCTGGATACTTACGCGGATGTTTACCTGAACGGTGAGCAGGTGTTACGGGCTGATAACATGTTCCGGGAGTGGCGGATCGATTGCAAGGAGCAGCTGCAACCGGAAGCTAACATCCTCCGTATTCATTTCCGTTCTCCGGTGAATGAAGTACTGCCCAAGATGGAGGCGATGGACTACATCCTCCCGGCGGGGAACGATGCGGGGCCGAAGACGAGCCCCCATACGCGGAAAGCGCCGTATCATTTTGGCTGGGATTGGGGCCCGCGGTTCGTGACCTGCGGCATCTGGCAGCCGGTGTTCCTTGAGGCGTGGAATGCCGCCCGTATCGCCGACGTCAATTTCGTGACGGAACAACTGGACGAAGACGCCGCTCTGATACGCGCAAAGGCTGAAGTGATTGCCGATGACAGCCTGCGAGCCGTCTTGAGTATTTTCGACCAGGACAGCAACGCCCTGATGGCCAGCAGGACCGTTGAGTTATCTGCCGGGCAGAACCTGGTAATGTTGGAGTTTCGGATAGACGATCCAGTCCTGTGGTGGCCGAACGGGCTAGGTAACCAGCGCCTTTATTCTTTCAGGACCAGGCTGGATGCTGGTGGGGACCGGGTGGATGAAGCGGTTACCCGTAGCGGGCTGCGGACGGTGGAGCTTCGACAGAACCCCGATGAGTGGGGCGAGAGTTATGAGTTTGTGGTCAACGGTGTGCCGGTCTTCGCTAAGGGGGGCAACTGGATCCCCGCCGATAATTTCCTCAATCGTGTCACTGCTGAGCGTTACCGGCACCTGCTACATTCCTGTAAGGACGCTAATATGAATATGCTTCGGGTCTGGGGCGGTGGAATTTATGAGAACGACGTATTTTACGATCTCTGCGATGAGCTGGGTATTCTGGTCTGGCAAGACTTCATGTTCGCCTGCAGCATGTATCCTGCCGATCCGGGATTTCTGGAAAATGTAGAACAAGAGGCCATTTACCAGGTCAAGCGGCTTCGAAACCATCCCAGCCTGGCCCTCTGGTGTGGGAACAATGAGATCGAGACCGGCTGGTACAATTGGGGTTGGAAAGAACAGTATCCCGGAAGTGTTGGGCAAGATTATGCAAAAATATTCCACCAACTTTTGCCTACTGTCTGCCAGAGGTATGATCCGACCCGGAAGTACTGGCCCAGCTCACCCAGTTCCGGTGGTAAGGCCAATGCCGATGCGCAAGAGGTGGGTGACGTCCATTACTGGGGAGTGTGGCATGCCGCGGCACCTTTTGAAAGCTACCGGCAACAGTTCCCCCGCTTCTTGAGCGAATATGGGTTTCAGTCCTTCCCGGAGATGAAAACGGTGCTGAGCTTTGCCCTGCCTGAGGATCTTGATCTGGAATCGCCAGTTATGTCAGCCCACCAGAAACATCCCCGGGGCAACGCGTTGATTCTGGAATACCTGCTCCGGGGTTACCCGTGGCCGAAAGACTTTGCCGCGTTCCTTTACCTCAGCCAGGTGCTGCAGGCGGAAGGCATAAAAATCGGGACGGAGCATTATCGGCGCCTCATGCCGCGCTGCATGGGCACGCTCTACTGGCAGATCAATGACTGCTGGCCGGTGGCCTCCTGGTCGAGCATCGACTACTACGGCCGCTGGAAGGCCGAACACTACTACGCACGCAGGTTCTACGATGATATCCTGGTGAGTCCCAGTGAAGATGGGGGCACTGTCCAGATCTATATTGTCTCAGATCGGACTACGGAGATAAGCGGCAACCTGCAGGTGCGGCTGATAGACTTTGACGGGCGGACTATAAAGGAGTGGAATAAGGCAGTCAGAATCCCCCCGCTCAGAAGTGCCGCATATTTATCGTTAACCGAAGAGGACTTACTCTCAGAGGCCGATCCTACCCGCAGCTTACTGTACATGGAATTGGGTGTGGCCGGGAAGCTGACCTCCACGAACCGGCAGTTTTTTGAAATTCCGAAGAATCTGGCATGGCCTTCTCCGGTAATAAAAGCCTCCGTACGAAGGGGTGATGATGGTCTCATCGTCGAGCTTGCCGCGGATAAATTCGCCAGCAATGTATTCCTGTGCAGTGACCGATACGACGGTTTCTTCAGGGACAACTATTTCGATTTAATGCCGGGCCGGGCGGTAACGGTGGTCTTTCAGACTGAGGCTGAGATAGCCCCGGAGGCATTTCGCAGGGATTTGAAAATCATTTCCCTCGTAGACGCCTTCTAGACCGGTTGTCGTGAAGGATGGAGCCCTTTGAATCATGCGGGGCAGCCCTTAGTTTTAATGTCCAAATTTCTATAGCTGCTGGTACAACAATATCAATATTGAAAGGAACCCGATGATAAGAGAATTAATCCTCAAAAGTCGCAGCTATCGACGATTTTACCAGGAGGTGGCGATAGAGGTTGAGCTACTGCGGGAGCTGGTTGATCTGGCGCGACTTTCGCCGTCAGCCAGTAATTTGCAGCCGCTGAAATATATGCTTTCTGGTGATCCTGAAAGAAACGCCGTGATATTTTCCCACCTCTCGTGGGCCGGGTATCTCGAAGACTGGCCCGGCCCGGAGGAGGGGGAACGCCCTTCCGCCTACATCATCATACTCGGGGACAGGGAATTAAGTCCGTCTTTCGGATGTGATCATGGCATAGCGGCTCAAAGCATTTTACTGGGAGCGGCTGAAAAGGGACTCGGCGGCTGTGTTATCGGTTCGATAAATAAACCGGGGTTGGCAAAAGACCTGGCAATTCCGTCCCGTTATGAGATACTGCTGGTCCTTGCCCTGGGCAGGCCCAGGGAGAAAGTGGTGCTGGAGACGGTCGGTCCTGATGGAGATATCAAGTACTGGCGGGACGAAGAGAGTGTCCACCACGTGCCTAAGCGGGCCCTGGACGACATCATTGTTGGGTAGCTATATCTTGCCTTGGCCGTCGGGACTGGTCTTTTGTTATCGTACACGGCTATGCGGCTTTAACCGGGCTGGAGAGGGTCAGCGTGATGGTAGGCCCAATTAATATCTCGGTTGGCGGCGGGTGCGTGGAGGGTGTCAAAATCGAATCCGGGGAGTGTTGGATTTGAAGGGCAGACTGGTGATCCTGGCTGGCGGTATCGGCTCCAGGATGAAAGCGTCCCCACAGATGGCGTGGGTCGGCGACCGGCGGCTGGCAGAGGAAGCGGACGAAAGATCGAAGGCCATGATCGGGGTTGGTGCGGGATATCGACCTTTTCTCGATTATCTACTGTATAATGCCCGGGAGGCCGGCTATCAAGACGTCGTTATAGTTATTGGTGAGCGAGACGATGTCATTCGTTCCTACTATGGCGGCAGTAAGGGGAAAAGCGGCCTTGAGGGCTTAAGAATATCATATGCCATACAGGCTATTCCGGAAGGGCGGGAAAAACCGCTTGGAACCGCCGATGCCCTGTTGCAGGCGCTGAATGCCAGAGAGGATTGGGAAGGTCAAAAGTTCACCGTATGCAATAGTGATAATCTCTATTCTACGAAGGCATTGAGGCTTTTATTAGATGCACCGGATGCGAACGCAATGATTGATTATAATCGATCGGCGCTGGAGTTCGATGAGGAACGCATCGAGAGGTTTGCGGTCATCCTGAAGGATGAGCGGGGATACCTGAGAACCATCATTGAAAAACCCACGCGGGAGGAGATTAGCCAGGCACGGGATCCGGGCGGGAGGATAGGTGTAAGTATGAATATTTTTGCATTCTCTCAGGCTCAAATCCTGCCGGTTCTCCGGGAAGTACCGCTACATCCGGTACGGAAGGAGAAAGAATTGCCGGTTGCTGTCAATATGCTCGTTGACCAATTCCCACGAGCAGTGATGACTTATCCCCTTTCAGAACATGTGCCGGATCTGACCTCGAAAGAGGATCTTATTCCGGTTCGAAAGCAGATCGCGATGATGTTTAAAAAAGTCAGGTTATAGGGAACGTCCAGATTGGCGAGTTTGAGGTGCACAGCGGCCGTTAATTGACCTTAAACCAATAAAATAGGAAATAATAATGACCGAAATCTTGATTGGTATTCAAAAGCGTGTTTTCCCGTTTAGAGGAATTGTCTCTTGTATGCGGTTTGCGGCCTTCGTGGTGGTGAGCCTCTGGGGATTCGCGTGTCCCGTTGATATACGGGCGGGAGCTCCCAGACCGGAGAGCAGCCTAATTGCCTCGGAGGAGGATCAAAGCGGTACGGTAACCGGGATTGTCTTCGAGGATGCCAATCGTAACCTGAAGTGGGATCGGGGTGAGAAAGGCGTAGCAGGTGTGCTGGTCTCAAACCAGCAGGAAGTAGTCCGAACCGACCGCAAGGGCCGCTACACCCTCCCCGTAGGGGAAGAGACGGTCATTTTTATCACCAGGCCGGCCGGGTATGCGGCTCCCTTGAATGAGGACAACTTACCCCGGTTTTATTACATTCATCAGCCCCTGGGTTCGCCGCCGCTGACATATCCCGGCGTGACCCCAGCAGGGCACCTGCCTGAGGAGGTCAATTTTCCTCTATTTCGAACTGCGAAAAGCAAGGCCTTTCAAGTGCTTGTGTTCGGTGATACCCAACCTGCCAGCCACGAGGACCTGGATTTCTTTCGGGACGATGTCGTGGCGGAAGTTGTGGGTCTGAACGCTTCCTTCGGTGTGACGCTGGGAGATGTGGTATGGGATGACCTGGATCTGTATGATCGGTACAAGGACCTGATCAGTCAGATCGGCATCCCTTTCTACCATGTCCCCGGGAATCACGATATGAACTATGATGCCCAGAATGATCGTCACGCGCTGGAGACTTTCAAGCGGCACTTTGGTCCGTCCTACTATTCCTTTGATTATGGGCAGGTGCATTTTGTGGTTCTGGACGACGTGGAGTTTCTAGGCAGAGATGAGAATGGTTCGGTCCATTATAGGGGGATGATCGGTGAGCGGCAGCTCCGTTGGTTGGCAAACGACCTGCAACTGGTACCGGAGAAAAATTTGGTTGTTCTCGCCATGCATATTCCTCTTTATCAGGATCGGGAGACTGGGGATGTGGACCGAGTTGGGGACCTGGAGCGTTTGCTGCAGCTCCTGGAAGAGCGGAAGCGGGTGCTGGCGTTGGCGGCTCATATGCATACCATTCGGCACAGCTATTTCGAGCTAGAGGAGGGTTGGCGCGGCAGGGCCCCATTGCATCAGATCGTCTGTGGCGCGGTCTGCGGCTCCTGGTGGGGGGGACCCCGGGACGAGCGTGGCATTCCGATCTCAGACCAGACGGATGGCGCGCCTAATGGATATTACACCTTCAGCTTCAAGGGCAATACCTACCAGGCTGTATTTCACGCGGCGGGCAAGGGCAGCGAGTATCAACTGCGGATTGCCAGCCCGATGGGCAAACTCTCTGTTGCGGGCCTGGACACCTCCCGGATTATCGTGAATGTTTTCGATGGCAGTGAGCGGTCCGTGGTGGAATATCAGCTTGACGGCGGGGATTTTATCCCCATGGTGCGCACGGTAATGAAGGATCCCCTTTTGGAGAGGATGTACCTTGAATATCAGGAGCAATTCCGACGCTGGGCGACTCCCGGTTTGTGTTACCATATCTGGACGGCTGGTATGCCCACCGGACTTGCCCCTGGCGGGCATAAAATCATAGTTCGAACCCGCGACCAATATGGCCAGGTATACGAGGGAGCACGCGTTTTTGAGATTGAAGGTGTCCGGTGAGCCGGCGGGAAAATCGGGGATAAGGGGCAGACAGCATAACCGTCGAAGGGAGGGAGGTCTGTCGTGGATCCTTAGCCTCCTCGT
>JBGVTM010000357.1 GCA_041862535.1 Candidatus Neomarinimicrobiota bacterium
GACGGTGTGCGGGGGGCCAGTCTGGGACTGATGCGGCGCACAAGCCGAGCCTACGGGTTGAAACCCACTTACAGTGCCCTTTTCGAAATCGGTAGCTACGACGTATACGACAGCACCTATGCCCCGCACCTGTTCAATCCCGGGCAAACCACCTACTTGACGACCGCATTGGGCGTTCAGAAGGAAACGCTGGTGTGGGAGTATGAATATACTCTAATGGCCACCGCAGGAGCGCCTACCATCGGCGATTACGACTTCACCCGTCTCACGCTGGAGTTCCGGGCCGGGAGAAGCCTGGGCCCGGCACGGCTTAACTTCCGGTCTCTCGCCGGGGGCATATGGTCCACAACCAGCATCCCCAGCCAGGAACGCTTCACGGTAGCCGCCGCCAGTTCAATGGAATACTACCACCGGCCCTATCTGAGCGCTGAGGGCTCCCTTTACGGCCTGCCCCCCGAGGTTCAGAAACATTACCACCTGCCCGGCGACGGCAACCTGAGGGGCTATTATGACCACGACTACTTCGGCGTTGAGGGCCTGCTGACTACCACCACCGAACTTACCTGGCCCTTTTCTTTCGGAAAGGTTGGAACCCTGGGGGCGAGCCTGTTCCTGGACGGGGCCCTGCTGTGGGGTGACCGCCTGGAGGTAGGCGACCAGGACTTTGACGGCGATTTTCTTATGGATGCCGGCTTCGGCCTTGAGTGGTCCAAGCGCCTCTTCTTCGGCCAGACCTTTTATTTCCGCGTGGACCTGCCCTTCTATGTCAACGTGCCCGAAGAAGACGGCTCGGAGATCAACTTCAGATGGGTCTTCAGCTTCCAGCGCGGGCTGTAGGAAGGCGTGGGCTCGGTACCGGCACCGAATCATTCGCCTCCAGCATCAGGTCGGCGGCGATAGTATCGGCCACCAGAATCCCCCGCTCCTGAAGGCGCAGCCGGTCACCGGTAAGCGTGAGGTGCGCTGCCCACCGCTCCAGCTGGTCCCGGTACCAGCGGGTGAAATCCGCCACATTAGCATAACCCAGGTCAGCTATTACCGACAGGCCCTGACTCAGCCGCAGGCCGAAGGCCAGCTTCTCGTTATACCGCTGGCTGGCGCTCAAGACCTCGCTCCCCGCTACCGGCAAACGCCCCTCCTCAAGCCGCTGCATATACTCGTCCAGGCTCCGCACGTTCCAGGTGCGCCGGGTGCCATCAAAGCCATGCGCCGCGGGGCCGAACCCCAGGCAGGGCTCGATGCGCCAGTAATGCAGATTATGACGGCAGGCACGGCCCGCGCGGGCAAAATTGCTGATCTCGTAGGCCGGGTAACCCTGCTCCGGAAGGTATTCCCGGGTCCAGCTGTACATGGCCGCATCCACTTCCTCGGGGGGCATGGTAACTTCCCCCGCCGCCACCATCCCGTGCAGGGCCGTACCCTCCTCCACCGTCAGCGAGTAGGCGGAGATATGCTCCGGCTCCAGCTCCACCAGGCTGGCGAGATCGGACTGCCAGCGCTGGAGCGTCTGACCGGGAATATTGAACAGCAGATCGACGCTGATGTTATCAAATCCGGCCCGGCGAGCGGCGGCGAAAGTTACAGAGCAGTCCCGGGGATCGTGGCGCCGCCCCAGAAACTTGAGCAGCGTGCGATCGAAAGACTGGAAGCCAACGGATAGTCGGTTGACCCCCAGGCCGCGAAAGGCACGCAGCTTCTCTTCAGGCGCCTCCCCCGGATTGGCCTCCAGGGTGAATTCCACCATCCGGCTTAAATCCAGCTCGTGCTGAAGAGCAGTCAGTATCTGCTCCAGATGGCTGGGAGTGAGCAGACTCGGCGTCCCGCCACCCACGTAAACCGTGTCAACGCACCAGTTGCGGGCCCGGCCTGCTGCCAGGTGAATCTCCTCCACCATACAACTCACGAATCGGTCCATGGCCTCCCCCCTGTCAGCGAGGGAATAAAAATCGCAATACAGGCATTTTGACCGGCAGAAAGGGATGTGGATGTAGATGCCGGCGGTGGGAGTGGTGCTCATGGGGTGAAGATCGCTGCCAGCCACTGATACGGCCAACCGGCCACGCGAGTGCGGCTAATCAATCCTTATGACAGACAAATAAAACCTCCTCAGGATCCAGCCCGTAGCGCGCCTGTTCAGCCTTGCTGAACTGCCGGGCGTAAGGAACCACTTCGACACGCAGCCCGGCCTGGCTTAATCGAACACTGACATCCATTCCATAGCTGCGCACATGGTCTGCTTGACCGTATAATCGCCTCCGCTCCTCCGGATCCGAGATGCTCGCATCTTCCCTGGTCTCAGCACCATCAATAGGTACCTGGATCAGGGCAAAGCCACCGGAAGCAAGCAGCCGGTGGATTTCCCTCATGGCCACTCGATCCTCCGGAATATGCTCCAGTACGTGGCTGCAAAGGATAACCTGAAAGGTCTCATCGCCATAAGGGGCAGCCCTTATATCGGCCCGAATCGTAGTCCAGGGCAGGGCAACGTCAATGCTCTGATATTTGAGTCCGGTACTGGAAAGACAGTAACGCTGGAAGCTGGGTAAGGGAGCAATGTCCAGCACAGGGTAATTTTGATGAAAAAAATTGTGGACTTGCTCGAGGTGCAGCCATTGCAGTCTCTGGCGTCGCCCCGAGCCACAGGCCGGACAAATCTCCCCCCCTTCCACGAACCGGCGCAGGGAAGCCTTACAACAAGGGCAATAGTAGTTGCGGCCAGTATACCACCACCGTAAGGCCCGGCGAAATAACGGTTCCCATCGATGAACGACTGCACCGCTTAATACCCGCCGCATAACCTTCTTGCCAATGTCGTATAGAGCCACAGGTCTCCCTGACTAAATAAACCTGAATCCAGGATAAAATTCCGGGAACTTTTGTCTATTCAAGCCTTTAAACAGTTGAGATTACACGCCTTGGCAAGTTTAAGGGTCTGTGCAATCTCTCTCATGTACCTCCCTGGATACTCCTCCGGTAGAGGGAGTATCCCTCCTGCACTGGCACAATCTACCCAGCCTGCACGAGGTGGCAGTCGCCTGGCTGCCGCCTCGTCTTTTTAGGCTGTACCGTTATCATCCCGGTCGCCCAGCTCGGCCATCAACTTCAGGATAACTCTTTCATACCAGCATGTGCGCAGGAAAGGACCCACAAAGCCCATATGACCTCCTCGTTGCTGAATGATTAGGTGAACGCGCTCCAGCCGGTCAAAGCCGGCATAAGGAGCATCGGCCACTATCGGATCATCCAACGCGGCCATCAGGTAGGCCGGAACCCTGACGTCCACAAGACGCTCAGGCGTCAGAGTATACTGGTCAAAATAGGCTTCTACGGATGGGAAGGGGGTGTAGCGCTCTAGAAGCAGCCAGGTCATGGCCATGATACTGGGTTCTTCATAAAGGTCTGCGAAATCGTAACGCTGGGGATAAAGGGCCTCCTTTCGGCGTAGCGAACGTACCCATCTCTCCCGGAAATAGGCCCGAAAGAGTGGGCTGGCGTCCAGCCGACGGGTGCTGCCCAGGGGATCGAGCACCGGGCTCACGGCCAAGACGCCAC
>JBGVTM010000358.1 GCA_041862535.1 Candidatus Neomarinimicrobiota bacterium
GCCAGGCGGGCTCCGCGTTTGATCAGGTCCTTAACCTTGGACCGATCGCTGGTCAGCGGCGTATTCTTGTGAAATGTGACCTCGTCAATACCAAGCTGCTCGCTGTAGTCACTCAAAAGACCGATGAGTGGCTCACCAATGGTACCGGTACCGACGACGTGGACAATCTTCCTTGCCATGGCATTCTACCCGTTTCCCGAGAATAAGTGTCGGTTCATCGCTGTAAAATCTGCTTGCGCTCCCGCAACCACGTGCGTAGCACATAGGCCAGTATCACAACCCAGACGCTGATGATGCTGGCCAAAAGAAAGCCGTGATATTTAGGCATCGCTTGTTCCTTCCGACCCCCTGAGCCGCCGGAATTCCATCGCGCCCACATGCCGCCTGAAAAGAATAAGGTAAATCAGGATAAGCGTAAAGCTAAAGAGCGAAAAGAGAAAAACTCGCAGAATGGAAGAAGATTGCTGGGCCATTTCCATCTGGGGATGACTTTGCACCTCTGGCGCCCACCAGGTTACGGCGGTGAGAATAAGTGGAATGTCAATTACCGCCAGGATGCCGATAACTGCCGCATAACGAGAGGCACGCTCATAAGGCCCACCAAAGGCCCGAACCATGAAGTACCCTACGAAAATGAGAAACAGAACCAGCATTGTAGTGAGACGCGGTTCCCAGCTCCATGGCTTGCCCCAGATGGGCGTGGCCCAAATAGGCCCAGTGATAAGAATCAATAAGGCAAACAGGGTGCCTACCTCTGCGCCGGCCAGTGACCATTGGTCCCATCTGGTCTGGCGCGTTACCAAGTAAGCAACGCCGGACACGGCCACCAGTAAATACGCCAGGAGAGCATTCCAGGCCAAGGGCACATGGTAATAAAAAATCTTCTGGGCCATTTCCTGTTCCGAAACCACGGGGGCCACCCGATAAATCAACCACAGATTAACGATAACGGCCACCAGCGTCACCGCCAGAAAGAGCTGGTTGTGACGTATGCTATTGAAGGCTTGCATCTATTGCTCCGAAATATAATCAAAGATGAAGGTACCCGCTAAGACGAACAGGAAAAAAAATGTTGTCAAGAGCATGAGCCAGAAATCCCATTCACTTATCGGTCGACGGGCCAGGGCCGCACTGGTGGCTTTAGTTGCAGCTATAAGCAGAGGCGTCAGGAGGGGGAACAGCAGGATAGGCAGTAACGTTTCGCCGGCAGGTGAACGAAGGCTCATGCCAGCAATGAGGATTCCAACCGCCGCTATAGCCAGGTCGGCCAGGACGAAAATGAGAGCCAGAGCGGCCGGAGCTGCCAACAGGGGCACGTCCAGGAACAAGCCGAAGAGCGGCAGACTTACTATCTGGGCCGCCAGCAAAAAGAGAAAGAAAGCCGCCGCTTTGCCCAGATAAATTGTACTGCGGTCCACCGGTGCACTGAGCAACAATGAATATGCTTCCAGCTCCTTCTCCTGCCCGAAGGTCCGTAGCAAGCCCAGTACCGCCGCAAAAAAGTAGGTCATCCATATGAGGCCCGGCGTGAAGGATCTGAACCGGGTCGGGGCAGCGTCAAAGGCAAAGGCGAAGAGCAAAATAACCGCCGCTGCGAATACCACCATAGCCGACAAGCTTTCCCTGGTGCGCAGCTCCAGGCGAAGATCCTTGAGAAATATGGTCCAGGAGCCCATCAAGAACACCCGCACTTCATATGGGAAACAAGGATATCCGCCTTGGGAGCAGCTACTTCCTGCCTGATGATACCAAGGTCCAGCAGAAGAGCCCGATTCGCTTGGGTGGCACCCCACCCCAGGTCGTGACTGGTAAAGAATACCGTTCGGCCCTGAGACCGCCAGCGCGCGATAGTGTCACTGAGGAGGTCTGCTCCCTCCACGTCCAGTGCCGCGGATGGTTCATCCAAGAGCGCTACCTGCCATGCCGCTAGCTCCAAGCGGATCAAGCCCAGGCGCTGAAGCATCCCCTCAGAGTAAACCCGTATGGCCTCATCCTCACGGCCCGCGAGTCCATAGCAAGCCATAAGATTGTGGAAGGCCTTTTCGTCCCAGACCTGCTTTCGCAATCGGACACTGAGCATGAGATTTTCTCTGGCTGTGAAGGCGGGATAAAGAATCGGGCGATGACCCAGATAGATCATGTCCTTTCGCCAGCGACCGTTAGGAGTAAAGAGGGGCTGTCCGTTCAGATTGGCTGTGCCCGCTTCGGGGCGCATGATGCCAGCCAGGATACGAAGCAGGGTGGTTTTACCGGCCCCGTTACGACCAAAGAGCAAAACGGTTTCACCGGCATGCAGGGAGAACGAGACATCCCGAAGCACCGGGCGCAGGTGGAAAGACTTGCTGATGTGCTCCGCGATGAACAGGGTGGTCAAGAGGAATCGAGAGCTAGTTTAACAGACCACGGCCACAGCTGGAGCAGAATCGGTCCCCGGGTGAAACCGCCGCCCCGCAACTAGGACATTCGGAAACCCCGGCAGCAGTCCTTGAGCTTCCCCCCGGTGCCTGTCTACCAGGCGGGCCTTCCAACTGCTGGATGACCTCCGCTACCTCAGTGATAAGATCTGATCGGATGCGATCAAAATCCTCTTCATTGATGCGTCCTATCGCCCGCTCAAACTCCGCTTCCCGGATTTGCTTGTAGAGATTGACCTTGCGCAGCTCCAACGCAGTGTTCCGGGTAGCCTCCTCCTCACCAATCGCTACCACCTTCTTCGAGAGGAAAGGGACCAGCACATAATAGGTAGTGCTGATAAAGATCAGAAAAAGGATGATTGGGGCCAGGATCGCGTCCATCTTAGATGTTCAGCTCCTGCATTTCTTTCTCGATCCTTTTGAAAAACTCGTCGCTGTAAGACTTGCGAGCTACGCGCGCTGCCTGGGTAGCCGGGATTTTTATCCGGCTGATAAAATAGACCAACAATAGACCACCTAACAGCAGGATCGCCGCTGGCATGATATAGGCCAGCAGGTTAAAGCCCTGTGGTCGTGGCCGGGCCAGGATTTGCTCGCCGTAGATGGCCACGTATATATCAAGGATTTCCTCCTTGGTCTTGCCTTCAGCCAGCAGCCGGGCAATCTGGGCTTTCACCTGCCGGGCGGCCTCCGAATCGTGATCCCCCACCGGGCTGCCGTAACAGCAGGGAGCCATAATCTCGTACTCTAATTCCCGTTGCAGGGCATCCTTACCGGTTCCGGTCACAACCTGGCCGGACTGGTCTTGCTGGCCCAAGACAACCGCCACCGAAAAAACGAAGGCTATGGCAATAAAAAGGCGGGTCATGCCAATCTCTCCTGCAACAGCCGATCCGTTCGGCTGGGCCAAATGGCCACCAAGGTGCCAATCACCAGAATTATGCCCCCCAGCCAAATCATCTGCATCATGGGATTAATCATGATTTTCAGGGCAACGCTGTCGTTCTCAGCGTCCATTCCCCCTATAATCGCATAGAGATCCTCCAAAGGCCGGGAATAGATGGCTATTTCGGAATTGGGTTGATCATTTTGATCGGTATAGGTCCGCTTTTCGGGCCGGAGAACAGTCACCAGTTTATCTTTCCGGCTCACGGAAACATCAGCAACTAAGGCCCGGTGATTTGACCGTTCCACGATGTAGTGCCGGTCAAGGGTAAAGACATACCCTTTGAGGTACATACTCTCCCCCAGCGCTAGGGTCAGGTCCTGCTCCACAGAGAACGCTTTGCCTATAAAGCCCACACACATAAATAGAATCCCTAAGTGGACAATGTAGCCACCGTAACGGCTGCGATTCTTATCCACCATATTCCTGAAAGCTATGATTATGGATTCCCCGCCGGCTATGTACCGGGCGCGAATACCACGTACGACTTCGATCATAATACCCACCAGCACGAAAGCGACCAGACCACTGGTGAGCAGGGGATAGATGTGCCGTAGGCCGAGAAGCCTGTCCACCGCCAGGGTGACAATAGCCGCCACTACCGGGATGGTGAAGTTGCGCCTCAAGGTTCCCCACGACGAGCGCCGCCACGCCAGGAGGGGGCCCACACCGATCATGAGCAGGAGCAGTAGACCGATAGGGGTGGTGATGCGGTCAAAGTAGGGTGATCCCACCGTGATTTTGGTGCCCCGCACTGCCTCAGACAGTATCGGGAACATAGTGCCCCATAGCACCGCCAGGGCCAAGGCCACAAAGATAAGGTTGTTAAAGAGGAACCCACTCTCACGGCTGGAAAACGACTCCAGACGGTTTTGTGAAGTCAGCTCGTCTCTCCGCAGAAGCACCAAAATAACACAGGACAGAATAATAAACAGAACAAATCCAAAGAACCAGATACCCAGATTGGTAGCGGCGAAGGCATGGACCGAGGAGAGAATACCGCTGCGGGTCAGATAGGTGCCGAATATGGTTAGTGTGAACGTGGCCATAATGAGAACCACATTCCACAGGCGGAGCATATTTTTCTTTTCCTGGATGATCACCGAATGAAGGTAGGCGGTGGCGGTGAGCCATGGCAGGAGGGAGGCGTTCTCAACCGGGTCCCAGGCCCAGTAGCCACCCCAACCCAGCTCCACATAGGCCCATCGCCCACCCAGGATGATGCCGATACCCAGTAACAACCACGGAACGAGGGTCCAGCGGCGAGTGGAACGGATCCAGGTGGCATCCAGACGCCGGGTGACCAGTGCCGCGATGGCAAAAGCAAAAGGAACCACGAAGCCTACATATCCCAGGTACAGCATGGGAGGGTGAATCAGCATCACCGGATGCTGAAGCAGGGGATTTAGACCCATACCGCCGGCTTTCACCATCGCACCTAAGGGCAGGGGCGTGAAGGGATTTTCAAAGAAAATTGTAACGATCAGGAAGAATAGCATTACTATGGCCATTACCATGTTCACAAGCGGCATAAGGGAGCGGTTGCGGTTGCGGTTAATATAACCCACCAGGAAAACATACACTCCCAAGACGGCTAGCCAGAACAGGAGAGACCCTTCCATGCCGGCCCACAATCCGGCAAACTTATATATGGCCGGGGTGGCAGTACTGCTATAGCGGGCTACGTACCCCAGGTCAAAATTGCTCACCATAAGCTGATGAACGAGGGAAAGTGTGGCGATCAGGATCAGAAAGGTGGAGACCAGGAGTCCCCGTTGAGCCCCGATAAAAAACCGCCGGTCGCGATTGGCCAGGTAGGCCATGCTCAAGGCCAGAGCCAGACCGCAAAAGATAAAAGCCAGCTGCAGGGAGGTCGAGCCTAATAGTATCATGGCAGACTAAGTATCCGCCTTCTTATCGACGCCGCGCTTATCGATTTCAACCTCGTAGCGGGAAGCACACTTGGTCATAAGGTTATCCACCAGGAAAACCCCATCGTGGTATTCACCCTCAATAATTACCTCGGCTTCATCCTTGAACAAATCCGGCGTTAGACCTTCATAATGGACCGGCAGGCGGTTATCACCCTGAGCCATGACAAAATCGACGGTCAGCCGGTCCGCTGAGTAGGTAATGGAACCGGCCTCCACTAGCCCTCCCAGGCGGAAACGGTTCTGTTTCCAGGTGCCCTGCTTCGCGTGCAATTCAGCGATACTTACGTAGGGCACCTCCTCCTTCTCAGTACCGATAATAATCCAACCGAAAGTGACCAGAGCGACGGCCAGAATCAGGAGCACAAATTTTATTCTTTGACTTTTCATGGGTGTAATTCCCTGCTGCAAATTTATCTTGAAATGCGAATCAACTTCCCTATCTCAGAGTCCTGCTTTGTTTATAACACTTTAATTAACAAATAGTTCCATTTCCCTATCGGAAAAGAGCATGTGTAGAAATTTTGAATTTTTGATGAAGAATCTTCAGATTTCATCACCATAATCGACCTTATCCATCAGCATGAGCTTCAGCCCTTTGAATCCTTCTTTAGCATGCACAGCCAGCTGTTCCTGGGCCTCACAGCCGTGCTCAAGCACCTCTTCCACCGTTGCCACCACGCTCTCGGTGCCCAGCTCACCTAGAGAGGGGCGTACGTAAGCCACCATTTTCTCAACTGACTCACCTATGGTCATGATCTGATGGTCCCCGGGATCCGCCACCTTCGCATCAAAACCGAAACGGGTGGCCTTCCAGAGAGCATCGTTGAGATATTCCATTTCAAAGTCCTGCTGCAAATGGTTACCCGGTAGTTCCGCGACGATGCGATGGCAGATGGCCTGACCCAGGGCTACAAGCATCTCAGTGCGCTTGAGCGAACGTTGCATGTCGAATACCCGAAACTCCACTGTCCCGTAGCCGGCATGGGGTCGGATTTTCCACCAAATCTGTCGGGGGAGATAGATGGAGTCCATCGCCAGGTAAGTTTCCAGTACCTGCTGGAAGTGCTTAAAGTTGCGGAAGGTGCCAGGGATATTGGTCCGGGGAAAAGCCCCGAACTGGAACGTGCGGGCTGAAAGCATACCGGTATTATGGGCTCGGAAAAAGGGCGAATTAGTAGACAGAGCCAGCAAGGGAGCCAGCCATCGGCGGGCAGCGTTGGTGACGATGATAGCAGTCTCAGCATCAGAAACCGCCACATGGACATGGATGGCGAAAGTGATATTCCGTTGAGCATAGTAATGGAGCTGACCGGCGACCCACTGATATCCGGGACTGTCCACGAACCGCTGTTCAGCTCCCAAGGCCGTGGGATGCGTACCGCTGATCCCGATGCGGAAGCCCCGCTCCTCCCCGATCTCACGGACCCGCCGCCGAAAGTGCCTGATGTGGTCCATGGTTTCGTAAACCGTCTGGGCAGCGGGCGTGTTGATTTCGATCTCCGACAGAATGAGCTCATAACTGAAGCGTTCCTTCTCATCCTCGTCAATATGAGCCAGAACGCGGTCAGCACACGGCACCAGGTCTCCGGTAGTGGGATGGCAAAGCATGTATTCTTCTTCCACCCCAACCGTAAAGCACCGGTCATGGGTGAATAGATCGGCGTATTTTGACATATTCTTGGGGAACTAAAACCGACTAAAAGACGGTATCTTCCATCCAAACGCCCAGCTCTTCCTTCATGGCAGCTACGATTTCACCAAGGGTGGCATAGACCTTGGCCGCTTCAATCACCGGATAAAGGATATTTTTAGAAGAACGACACGTTTCGCGAATGTGCCCGAGTGCAGCTTCTACGGTGTCACCGTCACGCCGGGCCCGCAGAGACTGCAGCTTCTGCCGCTGCCAGCGCTCAACTTCCTCTGAAATCTCCAGAATAGGGATATCCAAGACTTCATCTTCATTGACGAACTCGTTCACGCCAACGATAATCCGCTGCCTAGCCTCCAGCGCTTTCTGGTAATTGTAGGCCGCCTGGGCAATCTCCCTCTGGAAAAAGCCGGCTTCGATAGCTTCGATAACGCCTCCCAGCTCATCAATTTTCTTAAAATAGGACTCGCCCTGCTCTTCCATCCTGTCGGTAAGTGCTTCTACGAACCAGGAGCCTGCGAGGGGATCGATGACATTCGCAGCACCAGTCTCGTAGGCGATGAGCTGCTGGGTACGCAGGGCGATCATAGCCGCCTTTTCCGTAGGCAAAGCAATGGTTTCATCCATAGCATTGGTATGCAGTGAATTGGTGCCCCCCAGGATTGCAGCCAGAGCCTGGAAGGCGGTGCGAGAAATATTGTTTTCTGGCTGTTGTTCGGTCAGACTGCAGCCGGCGGTCTGGGTGTGGAACCTCAAACGCCAGGACCGTGGATCCTTGGCACCGTATTTATTTTTCATCCGCTTGGCCCAGATCCGTCTGGCGGCCCGGAATTTGGCGATCTCTTCAAAGAAGTCCAGATGGGAATTGAAGAAAAAAGAGATGCGGGGGGCAAAAGCATCCACATCCATGCCACGCTGTATACCATGCTCCACATAGGCGAAGCCATCCGCCAGAGTGAAAGCCAGCTCCTGGACCGCGGTACTTCCCGCCTCGCGAATGTGATACCCACTCACCGATATTGAGTTATAGCGCGGCATCTTATCAGTACAAAACTCGATCATGTCGGTGATGATACGCATGGATTCCCGGGGCGGGAAAATCCATTCCTTCTGGGCGATGTATTCCTTGAGGATATCTGCCTGGAGAGTACCGGTGAGCTCGCGGCGGGGGACACCTTGCTTCTCAGCCACGGCCACGTAGAACGCTAGCAAAATAAAGGCCGGACCGTTGATGGTCTGGGAAACGCTGATCGCCCCCAAATCGATACCCTCAAACAGGGTTTCCATGTCCTCCAGCGAGGAGACATTGACCCCGCAACGGCCCACTTCACCCAGGGCTAAATCGTCATCGGCATCGTAGCCCATGAGGGTCGGCATGTCGTAGGCCACCGAAAGCCCGGTCTGGCCATGTTTCAGGAGAAACTTGTAGCGCTCATTGGTTTCTTCAGGGGTGCCGAAACCGGCGAACTGGCGCATGGTCCACAGTTTGCCGCGGTACATATTGGGATAAGCACCACGGGTGAAAGGATACCGCCCCGGGAAACCCAGTTGCTCCATGTATTCATCGGTCAGTTCTGGCGGCAGGTACAGCAGATCCACCGGCTGGCCGGATACAGTATCGAAACTATAATCCCGGACCGAGGAGTTCTGGACCTCATCAGCCCACTCTCGCCGTGCAGCTCCAGCCCGGGCCAAAATGCCTCCATTCCTGGATGAACTCATCGTCCCTCCTATAAACTCAATACGATAAGGTGTTACAGAGACAGCGATCGCTACTTCTGGGTAGCCATCGACGACACAAGTTTCAGTACTTGTTCGACAATTCGGGCTGGAGTCAGCCCGAGCATCTCCAAGAGTTCTTGCCGTGTCGCATGCTCCACAAACTCATCCTTAATGCCAAGCGCTGTGAAATGATTCTGCTGACCTCTCTGGTCTAAGTAATCTTGGATAGCAGAGCCAAAGCCGCCGGTTACAGCTCCCTCTTCAATAGAGATAATGGGCACGTCTTGCTCAGCCAGTTGCTCAAGCAACACCTCGTCAAGTGGTTTGACGAACCTACAGTTTACCACCGTCGCATCGATATTATGTTGCTGGGACAGCTCAGCCGCTGCTTGCCGCGCCGCCACCACCATACTCCCAACAGCCAACAAGGTCACGTCCGATCCATCCCTGAGAATTTCCCACTCCCCGCGCTGAATAATCGTCGCCTGTCCGTCAGGATCAAAATTGATGCTGCCATCCTTGGGATAACGGATAGCCACCGGGCAGTCATAACCTACCGCGCTGAACAGGAGATCGCGGAGCTCGTTGCCGTCCTTGGGAGCGCAGACCACCATACCGGGAATCATGCGGAGATAGGCCAGATCAAATACTCCATGATGGGTAGGCCCATCGGGACCTACGACGCCGGACCGGTCAAGGCAGAAAATTACCGGCAGGCTCTGGAGGGCGATATCATGGATAATATTATCATAGGCCCGTTGGAGAAATGTGGAATAGATAGCCACCACGGGGCGCGTCCCCTGGCTCGCCAGTCCGCCTGCGAAGGTAACTGCGTGCCCTTCGGCAATCCCTACATCGAAGTAGCGATGAGGATATTCCCTGGCATAGTCGGTCAGGCCCGTACCTACTTCCATGGCAGCGGTAATACAGCAGATGCGTTCATCACGGGCCGCCAGCTCCCGCACTACCTTGCCGAAGACCTTGTTATAGTCAGGCGACGCTTTGCCGTTATGCTTGCCGCCCTTGCGACCGGGCAAACTATAGTAGTGCAGCGAATCGTCCTCGGCCTCCTTGGCCCCGTGACCCTTCTTGGTCAATACATGAACCAGTGTGGGGTAGGGTAAATTCTTGACGTTCTTAAAGACCGAGATCATGGAATCGTAGTCGTGACCATTAATCGGGCCAAAATAGCGCAGACCTAGCTCTTCAAAGAGCAGGCCGGGAGTGATAAGGCTTTTGAGTCCCTCTTCCAGACGACGGAAAAAGATGCGGACAGCCTTAGTCCCTAGGGGCAATAGTCCGGTAGCTTTCCAGATATCATCACGGATTCGGTTATAGAGGGGATTAGCAACTATCCTGGTCAGGTAGGTGGAGAGGCTGCCCACTGAGGGGGAGATGGTCATTTGATTATCATTGAGAACCACTGTCATTTTCGTCTTCTTGAAGCCCAGATTGTTCAGCCCCTCGTAGGCCAGGCCGCCAGTGAGGCCGCCGTCGCCGATCACAGCTACCACATGTCCCTCTCGGTTCGTGAGATGGCGGGCTTCCGCAATTCCGAGGGCGGCAGAGATGGCGGTGCTGGCATGGCCCGTGCCGAAAGCATCGTGCTCACTCTCCGACCGGCTCGGGAAGCCACTAATACCTCCTTTGGAACGCAGTGTGCGAAAAACATCGCGACGACCCGTGAGGATTTTGTGAGCATAGGCCTGGTGGCCCACATCCCAGACCAGTTGATCTTCGGGTGAATCGAAAACATAATGCAGAGCAATGGTCAGGTCGACCACCCCTAGTGGGGAGCTGTAATGACCGCCACTATCCTGAACCACGGTCTTGATCAGGTCGGCCACTTCTACTGCCAGCTGGGGCAGTTTATCCCGCGGGATCTTTTTCAGATCAGCAGGGCTGTCAACAGTCGAGAGAAGCGGATATTGTTCAATCATACCGCCACAGATTGCAAAAATAATTCATGGATGCGTGTGTTCCGGGTGAGCTCCGGATGGAAAGTCGCACCCAGGTGGCAGCCCTGCCGGACGAGGACCGGCTCATCATCGATTCGTGCCAGGATCTCCACATTTGGACCAACTTCTTCTATTCGTGGGGCCCGGATAAAGATCGCGGGAATCATGTCCATCCGCCCATTGACCTGCACCTGCAGGCTGGTGGTGAAGGAATGGACCTGCCGCCCCCAACTATTGCGAGACACTACCATATCAATAAGGTTCAGACCGATTACGCGAGTGTCGGAAGGGTCTCGAGCCATAAGGATCAGCCCGGCGCAGGTGCCCAACACCGGCCGCTCCCGGGCAAACTCGATCACCGCCTCCCGGAGCCCACTGCGATCCAGCTGCTTGCTAATAGTGGTGGATTCACCACCGGGAATAATTAGACCCCTCAAGTCTTCCAGCTCATTGGGGTAACGGACAGACTTTGCCATTTGTCCTAAGTTAACTAGTATCTCCATGTGTAGGGCGAAATCGCCCTGCAGGGACAAAACGCCGATGGTGGTTACCAACCGCGCTCCTGCAATCGCTCTTCCGGGGGGATTTCAGACATATCCAATCCCCGCATGGCACCTTTCAGACCAGCGGAGATCTGCCTGAGTTTCTCTGGATCATTGAAATATGTGGTAGCTTCCACAATAGCCTGAGCCCGGGGGGCGGGATCTTCCGACTTGAAGATGCCCGAACCCACAAACACCGCCTCGGCCCCCAGCTGCATCATGAGGGCTGCATCGGCTGGGGTGGCAATTCCACCGGCGCTGAAGTTGGGCACCGGCAGCTTGCCGATTTTGGCCACCTGTTCCACCAAGCTATACGGGGCACCCAACGCTTTAGATTCGGCCATGAGCTGGCTCGGCTCCAACACGGTGAGGCGGCGGATGGCTGACTGAATGGCGCGCATATGCCGCACCGCTTCTACAATGTTGCCTGAGCCCGCCTCACCCTTGGTGCGAATTAATGCGGCACCCTCACCGATGCGCCGGAGGGCTTCCCCCAGATCCCGAGCACCGCAGACAAACGGCACCTTGAAATCGTGCTTGTAGATGTGATTTTCCTCATCAGCCGGGGTCAGGACTTCACTCTCGTCGATGAAGTCCACTTCCAGCGCCTCCAGAATCTGAGCCTCCGCAAAATGCCCGATGCGGCACTTGGCCATCACCGGAATGGACACCGCCTTCTGAATGGCTTGGATAACCTCGGGACTGGACATGCGGGCAATGCCCCCATCCTCGCGGATATCGGCGGGAATACGCTCCAAGGCCATTACCGCCACGGCGCCAGCGTCCTCAGCAATCTTGGCCTGTTCGGGAGTGGTGACGTCCATAATCACCCCGCCCTTTAGCATCTCCGCAAGGCCGACTTTAACTTCGAATGATCCCTTTTCCATATTGATTATTATGACCTTCGGTTGTTCTCTCTATCCTCCGCCTCGAATCTACAAACGGCACCCACACCTTAATAGCAATTCTTTATCTCCCCTGTGTAAGCCCTCTCAACCCAGTGCTAATCTCTTTTACTAAGTAAAGGGGCGCACGTTCCCGGACCTGTCAGGCCACCACCTCAGGCTACGCCGGCATGCAGGGCTGTCGTGATGGCCTCAATCTTTGATTTCACCTCTTCAATAAGGTAGTCGGGCGTGGAGGCGCCAGCGGAAACACCCACTTTTTGAGCCCCCTCGAACCACTCCGCCTTGACATCAGCCCCGCAGGTCACCTGATAGGACCGGGGGTTCCGATCCAGGGACAACTGCGTCAAACGCTTAGAATTGGCTGAGGTAAAGGAGCCAATGATAATCATCACATCCGATTCAGCCGCCAGATGCTTGATCTGCTCATGGTTGCGCTTGGTAGGGAAGCAGATGGTATTCACAAAGCGCAGGTCAAAAACCTTGGTCATGAGAATGTTGATAATTTCCTGAACATTCTCGATCATCTGGGTAGACTGACAGACCACCGCGGCCCGCTTCATTTTCCTGAGTGTCTGGGCTTCTTCGGGAGTCGCCACGATGATAGGATTAGGAATCTGGCTCGCGATCCCAATCACCTCATCATGTCCATGGTCCCCGATGATGATGACCTGCCGGCCATCGGCGGAAATTTTCTGCACTTCATTATGGATTTCTCGCACCAACGGACAAGTGGCATCAATGACCCTGATGCCCCTAGCCTCGGCCTGTTCCCATACCGCTACCGGTGTACCATGGGCACGAAATAGCACTGAGGCACCATCAGGGACATCATCCAGCGAACTCACCACCTTCCCTCCGGCCTCAGCCAGATCACGAACCACCTGCTCGTTATGAACGACATCACCCAGCATATACACCGAGCCATAGGTCCGGGCAGCCTCATACGCCATGTTGACCGCATCCCGCACACCGAAACAGTAGCCGGCATCCTTGGCGATCACAATTTCCATACCCTGCTGCTCAACTTCGTCAAATCTTCGCTGGCGTAATCCCCGCCTGCTTCTGGTATTTGCCGTTCTTATCTTTATACGATTTCCTGCACAGCCCACTGCCTTCAAAAAAAAGCACCTGGCAGATGCCTTCAAAGGAGTAAATCTTCGCCGGGAGGGGGGTGGTATTCGAAATCTCCAGGGTGACGTAGCCCTCCCACTCCGGTTCAAAGGGTGTCACATTGACGATTATGCCGCACCGCGCATAAGTTGATTTACCTACGCAGAGCGTAATGACATCCCGGGGTATACGGAAATATTCCACACTGCGAGCCAAAGCGAAGCTGTTGGGCGGGATGATGCATACCGGACCTTTAAAATCAATAAAGGACTTAGGGTCCACTTGTTTGGGATCAACGATGCTGTTGTTCACGTTAGTAAATATTTTATACTCATCTGCAACCCGCAAATCGTATCCATATGATGAAATACCGTATGAGATGGTCCCCTGGTTAACCTGACCGGCCTCGAATGGCTCGATCATACCCCGCTTTCTGGCCATCTCCTCAATCCAGTAATCCGG
>JBGVTM010000359.1 GCA_041862535.1 Candidatus Neomarinimicrobiota bacterium
GCCCCCATGACCATCAGTCCCACCAGGTAATAGCCGCTGTTGATCAGGTACAGCTTGAAGGGGCTCTTTTCAAACACGACGCTTTCCAGGGTAAAGGTGGCCACAAAGCCAAGCCATACCAGGAATCCGGTCTCAATGCCGGAAACAAGGGTGGTGGCCCCGGTATGCACGAGAATCCGGGCCAGGATATAGGCGGCCACCAGGGTTGTCACGAAGCGGGTTCCGTAGGTACGCGCCGGGCTGGGCCCCGCCTGGATTTCCTCCGGTGACATGCCCAGGGCGGTCAGCCATTGGCTGCCGAATAGTTTGGGTGAATACCACAAGGCCGCCAGGCCGAATCCCAGGATGGTAGCAATCAGGACAGCCAGCAGGTTGATATTGGGTTGGGTCATGGTGCAGCTCCTTATATGCCAATTGACAGTTGAGGTGCAAAAGATAAATTAGTCTGGTAACAAGGGCACACTGGGCGGGTGCTCAAAAGTGAAATCCTAGTATAATATATCCGGGGACAAAAGCGACCTGTACGACCTCCGATCCACTTTTGGAGGGCAAGCTCAGGTTGAATCCTCTTACCAGTCCTATGCCCAGTCCGGCGCCGGCGACCACGTCGGAAAGGTAATGCTTGTTATCGTGGATGCGGCTGATTCCCGTCACGAGGGCGAGACTATAGAATAGAGCCCCTATGCGGTTGCCGTAGAGGGTTCGCACCACTTCTGCTACGCCGAATGACAGGGAGGTATGACCGGAGGGGAATGACAGGTATCCGCGACCATTGGGGCGCTCCCGACCCACGGCCCACTTAAGCATGGACGTCGTTACGCCAACCGTGGTTAGACTGATGAAGGTGAATTCCAATCGCCGGTAGGTCTGCTGGCGGGGTGCATTCCGAATGGCTTCGGCGGCATAGACCACTGGCAGGATCGATAGCGCTGCTACGTACCCTCCCCAAGCGTCACCAAAGCGTGCGAGGGGTTCTGGCATCAACCCCTGTTCCACGGCCTGCTGCCGGATGCGGCTATCCAGGGGCAGGGCCGCCAGGAGCCCCAGACCGGTAGTTAGCCAGAGCGAGCGGTTGGCGGGAGCAGTGATGGTAATCCGCAGGCCGGTGGCCACCTTTTGAGGGTAGGTCTGGTACCCTTCAGATTGGCCGAGGGCCGTTGTGAGCAGCAAGACGCCAGCCAGGGGTACTCTGAAGGCTATCATGCGCTGAATTTCGTGGCTTCCGGTTTGAAAAGCGACAACTTACTAACCTCCTTTCTTTCACCGTCGCCTTCAGCATTATGCAAGTTACCTCTGTGGGCGCATTATCGGCCCACACTATGGCGGCTTCACCTATGCCCGCATCAATTTCTACTTACCCGTTCTGTCTGCCGCTAACTGTCCCCCTTTCCCCGTTCTCCGATCCTTCCTAAATTACCCCACCATGTCTCTAGCCGAAGACATATTAGCCCAGCCCTCCTTCGATATGGCCATCCGCACCGCAGTGGCGGGAGTGAAGTCTATGAAGCCCACCTACGACTGGGTGGGGGTCTACCTGCTGGAGGGGGATGTACTGACGCTGCGAGACGATCACTACCTGGGGCAGCCAACGGTCCATACCCGCATCACGCTGGATAGTGGCCTCTGCGGCGCCTCCGTAGCCAGCCACGAGACCATCGTCGTGGATGATGTCCACCGGGACAGCCGGTATATCGCTTGCAGCCTCTCAGTCCAATCTGAGATTGTGGTACCTATACTTGACGATGAACGGCTCATTGGAGTATTGGATCTGGACAGTGACACTCCGGCAGCTTTTAAAGAAGATGACCGGCGGGAGCTGGAAGAGGTAGCTCGTGCCTTGGCCCAGGCCTGGCGGAATATTATACGAACATCCTGCGAGATATAGCGTTCAACCCAGATATATGTGTACGACCAATCAGTCACTTCAGTCCTCCCCGGACCTAGTTAAGAAGATTGATCACTTAAAGCAGGATCGAAACGCGGTTATTCTGGCTCATTACTACCAAGATCCGGATATTCAGGATCTGGCTGATTACCTGGGCGACAGCCTGCAGCTGGCCCAGATGGCTGCTGTGACGGACGCGGACGTGATCCTTTTCTGCGGGGTCCGGTTTATGGCGGAAGTGGTCAAGATCCTTAATCCCGGGAAAACGGTATTGCTGCCAGATCTGGAGGCAGGCTGCTCCCTGGCAGACGACTGCCCGGCCGAGGCCTTCCAGGACTTTATTGAGCGTTACCCTGACCATGAAGTGGTGGTCTATATCAACAGCTCAGCGGAGGCGAAGGCCCTTTCAGATATTATCTGTACTTCATCCAACGCTGAGCAAGTCCTGGCCAGCATACCAGAAGATCGGCCTATTATCTTTGCCCCTGACTACAATTTTGGGTACTATCTGAAAAAGAAGACCGGCCGGAACATGAAAATCTGGCCCGGTTCCTGTGTAGTCCATGAAAGTTTCTCCCTGCCGGCTATCCTAAGTTTGAAGGCCCGCTATCCGGGGGCGGTTCTCCTGGCCCATCCGGAATGTGAGGAGGCGATATTGCAGCAGGCTGACCATATCGGTTCCACCGCCGCTATTATCAGCGCAACGGTAACAGGCCAGGCGCGCCAGTACTTAGTGGCCACAGAAGCCGGAGTGATCCACCAGATGAAGAAACTGTCTCCAGCGAAGGAATTTATCCCTGTTCCTACCAAAAACGATCACACCGGCGCCTTGTGTCCCTACATGCGGCTGATTACGGTAGAGAAAATCTACCGGGCTCTTCAAGATCAATCGCCGGAAATCACTATTGTAGAGGAGCTTCGTCTCAAGGCCCTGCGCCCTATTGAGCGGATGATGGCCCTGGGATAATCTTCAAGCTGTTGGCCGGTTCAGTTGCCTGTTAAATGATGGTTCGGCGGATATTATTCCAACAGATAACGCTCGATCCCGATTGGGTGCACCAACAGATTGTGGAATTTTTAGCTGAAGACGTCCCTGCAGGAGATGTCACCACTGATGGGGTGGCACCGAATGATGTCACCGCTACTGCTCAAATTAAGGCTGGGGAGAAGCTCATCTTTGCCGGTGCAGCGGTTGTCCAGGGCTGTTTCCTGAACCGCTGTGATGTTGAGCTAAATGTTGCTGATGGTCAGCCGGTGGCAGCCGGGGAGATCATTGGCACCATTGCCGGTCCTGCTCGCTATATCCTGACCCGGGAACGGGTGATGCTGAATCTGATCCAGCACCTGTCGGGCATCGCTACTCTGACCCGGGCCTATGTAAACGAGGCCTCTCCTTTCGGGGTTAAAATCCTGGACACGCGCAAAACTATTCCCGGTCTCAGGAGCTTTGAGAAATATGCGGTGGCGGTGGGGGGAGGCGTGAATCACCGGCTGGACCTCTCTTCCGGGATTCTGGTAAAAGACAATCATATCGCCACCACCGGTAGCATAGCGGGGGCGGTGAAAAGCCTCCGGCGGAGGTATCCCGATATGCCCATTGAGGTGGAGGTGGAGACGAGGGCCCAGGTTGAGGCCGGTCTGGCAGCCGGCGTGGACGCCTTCCTCCTGGATAACATGCCAGTCGAAGAGGTGCACGCCTGTGTAACGCTCATCCGGGACCACGCCTGCGGCAAGGATATCTTCATCGAAGCCTCGGGAGGTATTAAGCTCGACAATGTAGCAAAATACGCGCAGACCGGCGTTGACGGACTGTCGGTTGGGTACCTGACACATAGTGCCCCGTTTGTAGATATCAGTCTGGATCTGTTCACATGACCGCGATTAAAGGGCAGCGGTCAGTCCTTCGGGCCCCTCTGGCAGCCAGGTTCATTTGAAGATAAGCTAGCTGACATGTGCACCCTGCTGTTCCGTTTTCGGCCTAGTGATACCTACCCGCTGACCATTCTAACTAACCGGGATGAGGCTTACGCCCGGTTGTCGGAGGGTTGGGCCTGGCGAATGAACGAACGGCCATACTTTGCTCCCCGGGACCTTGAGGCCGGCGGTACCTGGATCGGTCTCAACGGAAATGGGGTGGTGGCGGCGCTGACCAACATCTTTCCCGGGCGGAGGGATACCGGCTTATGCACCCGGGGGGCGTTGGTGGTGGATATGATGGCCCTGGATTCTGCCGTAAAGGCATCCACCCGCCTGCAACGGCTGCTCACTGCCCGCCGGTATAATAACTTCAACCTGCTGGTGTCTGATCGGGCCCGGGCCGTCCTGTTCACCTGGCAGGGGAAGGAGCTGACACAGCGTGCTCTAGCCCCCGGCGTGTACGAGGTGGACAATACCCCCTTTGACGGTACGGCTCAGTTAAGTGGCGCTGAGACTAACAGGGAGTGGCTCGAACGGCATGCAGATCGCCTCCGGGAGCATCCCAAGGTATGCCGACATAGTGGCTTTTATGGCACCCGTTGCAGCCATAAATTGCTGGTGCATGGTTCCAATCCGGTAGGCAGTTCGCAAATCTGGCACCTGGAAGGGCATCCTTGCAGGGGCAGTTACGATCTGGTGGTTATTCCGGAGCTGAAGTATGACGAACAACCTCAAGAATAAGCGCGTTCTGGTAGGGGTGTGCGGTTCCATTGCCGCTTTCAAGTCCTGTGAGCTTGTGCGTGCTTTGCGCCGGGAAGGGGTGGACGTCACCGTTGCCATGACGGAAGCCGCCACCCGGTTCGTGGGGCCGGCTACTTTTGCCGCCTTCACCGCCCACCCGGTCTTGATTCACCAGTTCCCCCGCGATCCGGAGGCGGGCGTGCCGCATGTGGCAATCGCTGAAAGCTTCGATGCGGTGGTGGTGGCACCGGCCACGGCTGATATCCTGGGCAAGGCCTCTCACGCCATCGCCGACGACCTTCTTTCCACGCTGCTGAACATCGCGGATTGTCCTGTGCTGTACGTGCCGGCCATGAATTTCCGCATGTGGTGCAATCCCGCCACGCAAGACGCCGTAGCCCGCCTGCGGGGTTGGGAGCGCCAGGTGATGGACCCCGATGAGGGCGAACTGGCCACCCTTGACCGCGGCGTGGGACGCTTTCCCGAAGTGGAGCGCATCCTGGCCAGGCTGCGCAGCATGCTGGATGTGCCCCAGTTGTATGCCGGGAAGCGCGTGCTGGTCACCGCTGGGTCGACCCGGGAACCCCTGGATCCGGTGCGGTATCTGTCCAACCGCAGCAGCGGCAAAATGGGCTATGCTCTGGCGTCGGCCGCCAGGGATTTCGGTGCTGAGGTTACCCTGATCAGTGGTCCCGTAGCGCTGGCTTCTATACCGGGATGTCGCATGGTTTATGTCACTACGGCCGAGGAAATGTTGGCTGCCGTAGAACGCGATTGTGCTCAACAGGATGTACTCATCATGGCAGCGGCTGTCGCGGACTTTCGACCAGCTGCCGTTGAAAAGGAAAAAATCCCCCGATCCAGCAAGCATACCTCTGTTGCCCTCAAGCCCACGCCGGATATTCTTAAGGCTATCCGGAATAAGTATACCGGCACTTTAGTGGCTTTCAGTCTACAGGCGGGCCGTGACCTCGATCCCGCCCGGGAGAAGCTGCGGGATAAGGGGGCGGAGTTTATTGTGGTCAATCGCTATGATGAACCAGGGGCGGGATTCGAGGCGGATACCAACCATGTGTGGATTTTATCTTCCTCGGGTGAAGAGGTGGAGATTCCGCTTGACAGCAAGGCTGCCATTGCTCGCGAGATCCTGGAGTATGTTGCCCAACATATTCCATAGCTGGCTATACTAACCCCAAAAAGTTGGGGTTAGAGGCTTATTCTCAAGGCCAATTCCCTTGTGCCCTATCGCGCCCTCTTCTAAATTCAAATTGTCTTGGGAGAGCTAATTTTTCATCTTAAAGGAATCTCATTTGAATCACATCTCTTCCTATAGGGATAGGCCGGATGCGTAATTGCCCAACGGCGCGCATCTGTACCCTACCATTCATTCCTACCAATCAACCCAACTACTCGGGAGGCAATATGAACCATCGTGGCTTTGCTGCAATGCTGGTGATGTTCGCCGTGCCGTTCCTGCTGTGGGCCCAGACGGGCACGATCTCGGGCCGGGTGACGGAGGCGGCCACCGGGGATCCGCTCCCCGGGGCCAATGTCGTCTTAGAGGGCACGACTTTCGGTGCCGCGGCGGATGCCGACGGGTTCTTCGATATTAGAGGTCTGTCGGTGGGGACCTATACCGTGACAGCTTCGGTCATCGGCTATGTTCCGGTCAGCCGGACCGTGAGCCTATCCGTCGGCGGTACTGTGACGGTGAACTTTACGCTGGAGCCGACCGCGATCATGCTTTCGGCGCTGGAGGTTCTTGCCAGCAGGGCTACGCGG
>JBGVTM010000360.1 GCA_041862535.1 Candidatus Neomarinimicrobiota bacterium
CAAGGACATCATGCGCGCTTTCTCTGCCCGGGCAGGTTACCCAGGATCACCCTTCCATGCCGTCCTCAGCAATCGTTGCGACGGCGCGTCGGCACTATTCAGTCAATTCGTCCAACTTGCGCAGGGACACTCCCGGGATACAATACTAGCGGGACTCCAGGCCTGCCAGAAGACTTTTCCCCTCATGGCGGTGTGGCCTTATGCCCTGGCGCAGCTTACTCAGAAGCGGCATGACCTGAAACACACCGCTGCCCTTATGGCCCAGCAGACCCGGGCTACCATTGAGCGAGCAGCCGTGATACTCAAAGACTATCAGTCAGTACTAACCCTCAGCAACAGCTCTGTAGTCCGGCGCGCTATTCTCCTCGCGCACACCCCACCTCAGGTGCTGTGCGCGGTGTCCGATCCAGGAGGAGAGGGACATATTCTGAGCAAGGCCCTCACAGCGGCCGGCGCCAAGGCTAGATTGATCGCCGATGACCAGCTGCCGCGGAAAATGGCGGACGTGCAGGTGGTATTACTCGGAGCAGACCAGTATGATGATACCGGTTTTATCAACAAGGTCGGCTCCCGGGACCTGGCTCTGCAAGCCCGCCGTCTGGACAAGCCGGTGCTGGTCCTGGCGGAAGAATTCAAGCGGGTGAGTCAACTCCCGGAACTGACGCCGGAGCTGGCTTCACTGGACCTGGAAACAGGTGGGCTTGTTTCCAGGCAGCAGGTCTTCGAGCAGGTACAATGGCAGTCCCATATCCGGCTGATATCTAACGCCCGACAGTAGTTCCAGGGCTGCGCCAGAAGATGCACCCCAGGATATGGCGCTGGTAAACCGTTAGGCGCCTTCTTGTATAGGAAAGCCGGGAATTAGAAGACTGCTCTTCGCGAATCCCTTGATCTGAAACCGCACTTCATAGCTGGTTTGGAGATTCAGATCGAACAGCTCCTTTAGATCAAACCGAACCAGATGTTCTTCCCCGCTGGAACCTTCTCCAGGCCAATCACCTTACCGGTCAGAAAACTGAGCATCTCTCCCCAGAGAACCTCCTCTACAGTGATGGACCCATTCACATAAGGAGTGATTTCGGTGCTATCCACGGCCGCGAGCTCAAAAGAGCCGAATACGATAAGATCGCTGCCATTCACCGGCAGCTGGAGGGGGATTGGCGAGCGGACACTGGCTGGCTATAGGAGAAACGGCCCCCAGGAGGCCTAGGCTAAGCTAAATCCAATATAGGGATCTCTCACCAACTGGTCGCATATCTAGTTTTGTCCCACTTGTTGTACTTTCAGCAGGTTGGTAGTACCAGGCTGGCCGATGGGGACACCGGCGGTGAGGACGAAATAATCCCCCGGGCGCACAAACTCTTTCTCCAGCAGCAGACGCTCAGCCTTTGCGATCATTTCATCGGTACTGGCATACTCTTCTACCTGTAGCGGTGTAATGCCCCAGCTGAGCTGCAGTTGCCGGCAGGTGGAGGTGAATGGTGAAAGGGCCACGATGCGGGAGTTGGGTCGAAAGCGGGACACGCTCCTGGCGGTACTGCCGGTATGGGTCATTGTCACGATAACCGGAATCCCTCGTTCGTGGGCAATATTACAGGCGCCATGGCTGATGGAGGCGCTTACTCCCTGAATAGAGTAGTCTTGCCGCCTTTTCTGATCAGTATGCGCGGTTGCCGCTTCGGTAGTGATCGCGATGGCGTGGAGGGTTTCAACAGCCTTAACTGGATAGGTGCCAATAGCGGTCTCATTGGACAGCATAACCGCGTCAGTGCCATCGTAAATGGCATTAGCTACATCGTTGACTTCGGCCCTGGTAGGGGACGGCTCCGACACCATGCTATCGAGCAGCTGGGTGGCGGTTATTACTGGCTTGCCTGCGGCGTTACATTGCCGGATAATCCGTTTCTGGATGAGGGGAACCTCCTCCAGCGGCATCTCCACTCCCAGATCACCCCGGGCCACCATGATACCATCGAATACCTGGATGATCTCGTCCAACCGCGCCACAGCTTCGGGCTTCTCGATCTTCGCCATCACGGGCAGCCACCGCCCTGCATCGGAAAAGACCTCATCAATCGCCTGGCGATCATCGGGAGATCGGACAAAAGAAAGGGCTATCCAATCCACGTCCTGTTCCAGTCCCAGACGTAAATTCTCCTTATCCCGCGTGGTTAACGATGGGACGCCCAGGGCCACGCCTGGAAAGTTCACCCCCTTGTTGGCTTTAAGATGGCCGCCGTAGACCACCTCGATCCGGAGCAGAGAGGATGATTCATGGGCCACAACGCGAAGCTCGATACGACCATCGTCCAACATGACTCGCGCATTTTCCTCCACAGCCTGAAACGCCACAGCAGGCCGAATCTTGATATCCGCGTCGTTACCAGTCCCGAGGGTGAGCACCTCCCCCTCAGCCAGATGTCGGCCTTTGGCGGGGAGGTCGGCAACCCTGATTTTCGGTCCGGCCAGGTCCAGCAGAATCCCTAGCATGCAACCTTCGTCCGCAGCTACGGCCCGCAGGCTCGACACCAGGTTGATCAGGCCTTGCCGATCCGTATGAGAGGTGTTGATGCGAGCCACATCCATTCCGGCTGTCAGCAGACGACGCATGGTTTCTGGCTGACATGAGGCCGGGCCTATGGTCACTACCGTTTTCGTCTTACGGCAGGCTTTCTTATTTTTCATCACAGGCACCCTTTTCGACGAGGTTTCCAATTGCCAGGTTCGGGGATAAGTGCTTAAATATATCGGGAGGAGTCATAACTCAGCTCGATAATATTTACGTTACGGCCAAGTACAGTGAGTCGCAAGCGCAACTTGCCGAGGCAACTGCAGCCACAACCGGCCTGGCCTGCGCCAGCATCCCCCCCAACCAGCCATGGAATGTTATCAGGACCGAAAAAAAGGACTAAAGTTTGCTTCAATCCACCCGATAACGAAGCTGCGGAAGTGGGTTTAGTCGAAAATTGGCATAAATTTGATTAGATGCCAAGGTACGACAACGTAATCCATGGATTTTCAATACTGTCATGAACTTGACAGCGGTAAACCTTCAACCCATCCTTTTCCCGCCCAGGGAATCTGTACCGGAGCCACAACCGGGAGCTGCCAACGAGCAGGCAACCGGTGTGAACCCGCCTCGCAGTACGCCTGCACCAGACCAGTATCCCGATGTCTACGTACCCACATCAGCTGTTCCTGGCGCCGTCGAAGCTGGCACCCAACGCCCCACTGGTATGCCGGAGCACAGTGGGCCTCGACAAAACGAAAGTCCCGACGAGGAGCAGGAATCTAAACCACTCAACGACAACCAGCGTCCGGGGTCGCAGCGAGTGGCCAGTAAGGCACCCGGCTCGCTGGAGCTCACCGAAGAAGAAAAGCAGGAGGTTGAGGAGCTGAGGGCCAGGGATGCCGCGGTCAGACAGCACGAACAGGCGCATGTAATGGCCGGTGGCCGCTATGTCATCAGGCGGGCCCAGTTCGAATATGTCCTGGGACCCGATGGAAGGCTCTACGCCGTCGGCGGAGAAGTACAGATTGATACCTCAGAAGTGCCTGATGATCCCGAAGCAACCATTCAGAAAGCCCAGGCAGTAAGAAGGGCGGCCCTGGCTCCCAGTGACCCCTCTGCTCAGGACCAACGGGTCGCCATGCAAGCTAATCAGATGGAGTTCGAGGCCCGCATGGAACTTGCCCGTCAACGAGCCGAAGAGTTCCAACAACAGACCGACGAATACAACCAGAACGGCCAGGCCATTACACCCCAGCTCGAGCCAATCCTCATCAACCTGTTCGCCTAGCGTTCCGCTTATTTTAGTCAGTCACAGCGGAATCCACATGGCTCATAATACCAGGTAGAGTCGCAGTTCATAATCACCGGGCTATTCAACCAATGTTGACAACAACTGGGTGATATTCTTATCGACGGCCTTAAGCTGCCGGTAGGTCTTGCGGTCTATATGTGGAAAACTGAGGGGTAGACGAAAACGAACCGGGAGCATAACCACCCGCTTTTCCACTACCAGGATCTCATACGGCATGCTCGCGGTACGTTTCATTCTCTCAGTATCCAGGAGAGAGAATATCCGTTTTTCACCGGTATCACCCCCCAATGCAAGACCATACAATTTGACCTGTTTACCTGGCGTGGTTTTTTCAAACACTCTGGTGAGCAGTGCGGAGGAGGCCAGACGGTTTTCGATGATGGCTACTGCCTCTTCAAAGGAATCGAAGGTCGCCAGGGTGATTTGATCATTGAAGGCTTCGGCCCGGCGCCGAAACCGATAAGTCCTAATTTTCTCAGGGGTTAGGGGATGGTTACGAGGGCCGCCAAAGGGACGGTTAAATCGGCCCCGCAGGGGAGGCATAGCCCTCACCAAATCTTGCTTGAACTTAGCGATCTGCTCCGCAACTGAAGTGTAATTCTCCTGGAGATAGGCATTAGCCCAATAAACCGGGTTCTGACAGGAGACGTAAGTCATTTCCCCTTCACGGGTAACGGCAATCCGCACCACGGCGGCAAAAGTAGCTGTCGGTTTGAGCTCCGCTACTGCTTTCAACAAATCGTGATTAGTCACCACTATCACACAACGGTTGGGGTCCCCAGCAGGTGTGTACTTACCCAGGATCTCGTAATTCCGCATGAACAGCTGGCCGATGATGTCACTGGCTGTACGCTCGACGTTTTTACCGCTCTCTCCGATGAGGATATACGGCTCCAGACTGGACGTTTCCAGATTCGTCTGCCCCGCGTACCTCGCCACGCTGCCCGCTGGGTAAAGGAGCGGCAGCCAAGCCAGTAACAGAACAGAAACAACATTTTTGGCCATAAATGTTCCAGGTGGGACCATCTTATTGAGAATAGGAATTGAAAACTTACTTGACGTTTTGTTGATCCATCTTCAAGCCAAAAAATAACAGCAGCTTATGATAGCCTTACAGGGATGAGCAATTCAACATGTCAGATGACCCATTGCTGCCAAAAAGCCTGGTAGTCATCTTCAAATCTAGCTGGAAGGCCGCAGCCAGGTGGATAGTTAGGGATTATTCAGATAGATCTTACAGGGATAATACTCAGCTCCCAGAGCGACTCAGCGTCCCTGGGCCAGACCGCAGCTGCACCCCTTGACTGAACGTTTCGTCAACCCAGAAAAGTTGACCTACATTCCAGCCGCTCACAGGATATATAACAGCTTGAACCCGTAGGATGGGCTCAAGCGATGAGTGCGTATACCCCTTTTAGATTTTGCAGCCTAGATAGGCGGGGCGGCTTCACTCCCTGGGCCGGGAACTTCAGAGCCGTGGCCCGAAGGGAGACGCTTTAAGGCCTCATCTAAAAGGAAATGGGCCAGCTTGACGGCGCGTGCTCGATCTTCGGTGATGAACTTTATCAACGAAATTTGCTCCGGTGCAAGTGTCTTTTCGCCCACTGTCCAACTATGAAGGGCCTCTTCAGCAGTTAGATAGGATGGATCTGCTTTGGGATCGCCCATACCGGTGAGAATCCAGCGGGGCGAAATTCCCTGTAAGCGGCAGACCTTTTCCATCATGTCGAGTGTCGGCCGTTGACGATCATTCTCGTATGCGTTAATGGTTTGCCGGCTTACACCCAATAACTGACCGAACTCGTCCTGAGTGAGTTTGGTCATTCTGCGAATCTGCCGGAAACGCTCACCGAATTGCCAGGTAAAACCGTTCATATCACCCCATAAACTTTGTTAACCTATTTCATAGTAACAACTAAACTTAAGTATAAGAATGCACTCGTAATGGTTTTTAAACCGGCATCCCCATACTAGTATTGTTCCTATAATTTATTAATAACTTTGCCTATAATCAAAAAGTATGAAGTGTTTTTTTACTCTATATAATATCCCAATGGCATACTTTATAAATTTAGTTTTGTACTGTCTATGAGACATCGTTGGTTCTGAACCAGAGCTATCTGTGACGAAATCGTGGAGAATCACTGTTAGGAATTAGCTTACCACGTCTATTAGTCGACGGGGCCAATTAACATAGAGCCGCCATCAATCTGGCCGGCTCGGCGGCTCTTCCCAAAGGACTTTTTCGGCAGCCTCCCGATTCCCAACCTTGGCGTACAGACCCGCGAGTCTCTGGCGCAGTCTTTTATGGGTGGGGTGATCTTCAAGCCACGCCTTGTAGTGGGCGATCGCTTCCGTAAAGCGCTGTAGCTTAATGAGGGCTATACCACCCAGCTCCCGGAGGTGATCTGGTAGGGGCGGGGTGATCTCAGATAAAGTTGCCAAGAGTTCCTCCCAGCGATTCTGATGTGC
>JBGVTM010000361.1 GCA_041862535.1 Candidatus Neomarinimicrobiota bacterium
GCCTTATCCGTGCCCTCGATCCAGCTCCTGGACGTGATGGTTCGGCTGGTACGCCGCCCATGGACCACCATCCGGCTGGTCAGCACCATTGTCTCCGCCGTAAGGTTTTCATCCATAGCCGTGATCAGCTCCTCGGCCGTGGGTATCTTCTCAGATTGAGCCACGGTTGCACCAGGCCAGATCAGAAACAGTGCCCATAAGTAATTCATCCGTTTGATCATTTTCATGCTTCCAGCTCCAGTTCCTTGAATAGTTGTGACATCTGACGTTTAAAGATTCCTCTCCCGGCCAGCATGGTACCCAACATGGTCGCCAGCACTCCGGGGATAAAGCCGAGGTACCAGCAGTCGGGGGTAATCTTGGCCCGCATCACATAGGTGATAGGGAAATCGAAGCCTTCCATGATGCTGGAGTAGTCGATGCCCACCTCCTGCATCCAATAGGTCAGCAGCAAACCGATAGCCGTTCCGACGACACTGGCTCCCAGGCCGATGATCACCGATTCACTTATCGTGGTTCGGAAAACGTGTCCCTTGGTTTCGCCCATGGCCAGGCGCATGCCGAATTCGCCGTACCGGCGCAGGCCGTTCATCAGGCCCAGATTCCACAGAACGAGTATTACCACGGACATGAACATCAGGATCATGATCCAGATGACGGCATTGCTGTATTCCAACATCTGGCCCATCTGCTCCTGATCTCTTAGCGCTCGCATGAACAAGCTGAACTCATCATCCGCCTGGTTGTGGGTAGTGTTGAAGGCGGCCGTTAAGGCCATGGCAGCAGGGTCATCGTAGTACATGTCATCATAGAAGCCGAATATTTCAGAGGCGGCATCCTCCATATCCAGGGCTTGCCGGGCGCCATTCAGGTCTGCCAACAGGAAATGCTTACCGATACCGCCCACACCCAGCGACACCGTACCGGCCACCCGGAAATTGTAGGTGGTGAAACCACCGTGCATGGTGGCCCCGATAAACGTGGCGGTTTCACCAGGCTCCACCTCCAGGCTGCGGGCAAACTGCTCCCCTAATAATACTTCATCCTGCTCCCGAGGCAGATGCCCCCGGACTAGCTTGTTATCAAGCTCCCATAGTTCCGGCTGCCGGGTGCCCTCCGATAGCAGATCGACGGCAATCCCCATCATGGTCCCTTGGGAACGGGTCTCCCCATATGCATCAGGGATATCCAGCAATCCGGCAAAGGTGATGCGGGGCGACCAGAACATTTCCGGGTGCTCGGCCGAAAGCACGGTGAGTAGAGAGTCCACTGCCAGGATCGCCAGGTCATTCGGCAAGAGGTCGGTTTCCTCGGCATAGGCCTGGGTGGTCACTTTTACATGACCAGTGAGTAAGATCGCACTCTGGCGGAGCATGTCATCGAAGACGCCGGCCATGAAGCCGCGAAAGAACACCGCCAGAGTCACGCATATGATGATCACGAGAAAGCTGAACAGGCTGCGGGAGCGATCCCGGAGGACGCCCTTGATAAGAAAGCGAACCATCAGTTGGTTCTCCCGGTTAATGCTTCAGTGGGCTTCATTTTGGCGATCCGGCGTGCGGGCAAGTAGCTCACGATGGTGACAATACCCGCTACCAGCAAGGTGGTACTGACGAACAATCCGGCCGGGTAGACCGCTATCAACCGCTGGCTAATGAGAATACCGATCTCGGTGTAGTCGAAGGGTAAGGCAATGCCTTTTGTGCCCAACCAATATAGGAATGGTCCCCCATAGACAGCGGCCAGAACCAGGGCCAGCAGGCTGTGCAGGCCCCCCTCAATTGTGAACAGCCCGATCACACGACCACGAGCCATGCCCAGGGCCATGAGGGTGCCGATCTCCTTGCGCCGCCGGAAAATGGACAGCACCTGGGAATTGAAAATGCCTGTGGCTGCCAGGGTCAGGAAAATGACATACATAATATTGAAAAAAGCCTGGTCTGCTTCCACTCCCCGGATTAGATCCTCGTTCAATGCGTACACATCCATGGTGTGCCAACCACCAGGTTCGATCAATAGATCGGTCTCCTGTGAAACGACAACATAGGTTGCCTCACCGGGTATTTCCATCATCCGCTGCAACCGTTCCAGGGGCACCCATATTTGCCCCTGGTCAACCTGGAAGTTCTCCACGTTCATGATGGATACCACCTCGGCCTCGTCGGCGTCGAAGGTCCCGCGGGCATCCCGCCACCTGACGGTGAAGGTGTCACCCACCTTTAGTTTCGCTGTTTTGGCCATGCCGACGCCGATAAGCGCTGGTATAGCCCCACCAGTATAGCCGGACAGGATGCCGGTCGGTAGGGTGACAATCTGCTGCTCAGGGG
>JBGVTM010000362.1 GCA_041862535.1 Candidatus Neomarinimicrobiota bacterium
CCATACCATGCTGCTGTTCCTCATGGGACGCACACCGGACGCACCCATCACCAAAGAGATCAAACCGGCGGCCGCCATCGCCTGGAAAGCCATCGACTACGGCGTCATCAAAAAACGTGGCCAGCCCATCGAACTGGTCGACTGCGCCCCCGATGATGCCACGCTGCTGGAAGGAACTTTCCGCTTCCAGGACCGCGGCAACTGGCGCTCGCTGGGCCGTCACCTGGAAAGCGTTTACGTGGACACCGGGGAAAATGGCACCTTCTCCCTGGGCGAGTTTGAGTGCATTACCACCATCGGGCAGATGGAATTCGTCACCCCTGAGGAGGTGGCCACCAACATCATCCTGGAGATTAAGGGTGACAATACCGGCAGCGACATCATTAACGCCCTTGACAACGCCATCATGGGGCCAACCTATCGGGCCGGCACCATGCGGGAACAGGCCCTGGCCCGCATGCGCGTCCTGGCCGCCAAGCACGGTGTCTCCAGTATAGCCTTCGAGCTGCTGGGTCCGCCACGCCTCTCCAAACTGCTCCATGAGGCTGATCTCCTGCGCCAGGTGCGGGGATCGCTAACGGCCGTCGCCGAGGCTGATACCAAAAAGCTCGCCCAGGAGCTGGAAAAGCGGGTGACCGAACATCCCGAAGTACGGAGCAAAATCATTTCCATCGGTATTCCCATCCTCATGAGCGACGGCCAGCGGCTGCTGCGGGGACCGGTGGTTGAGATTCCCTCCGCTCTGGGCCGCTCCGAAACCCCGGTTACATCCAAAGATATTGATGCCTGGGCCGAAGCCGGCTGGGTCGATCTCCGACAAACCAACGTGGCAAAATGGCAGTCGAGGGCTCGCACCATCCTGGCGGAGGTGGCGGCCATACCCCCCGATGATACCAGCTCCCGCTTCGACCAGGAATATGAGTACTGGTCGGTGGACAAGCCGCTGAGTGTGGGCAAAATGGCCGCCTGGATCTTCGTCCATGAAGACAAGGGCCTGCGGGTGAAACGCTAGAAATGGGGTGCCAAATCAGCCGGCTCTATTACGGCGCATCCGGGTCCCACAAGGTCTCATACGAAGCCGGCTATTAAGAGCATTGAGAGCGTGGCGGTGTTCCACGACGGGCAATTTAGAGCTAAGCAACCACACCACGGAGCAATATGGCACCGGCTAAATCAAGGCTTCAGTATCGACGAACCTGTCAGCACATTATGAAAGAGGAACATCCATGTACTTCAAGCTGAAAAAGATCCATTCCTGTTGGCTACATCTTCTGCCTTTACTGATGGCGGTCGCCCTGATCTCCCTGACGGCCCCTGAACCCCTCAGTGGCAAAGATTGGCGACTGCGCCGGGAGATCGACCGTATACTGCGTGAGAATTACCCCGCCAATGAACCGGGCGCGGCCGTTCTCGTCGCAAAAAATGGCCGGGTCGTCCTCCGTAAAGGCTATGGCATGGCTAATCTGGAACTGAATGTACCTATCGAACCGGATATGGTCTTTCGCCTGGGCTCGATCACCAAACAATTCACCGCCGTGGCCATCCTGATGCTAGCCGAAGAGGGCAAGCTGTCACTGGAAGATCCTATCACCACCTTTCTCCCCGACTATCCCACCCAGGGACACACCGTCACTGTGGAGCATCTCCTGACCCACACCTCGGGCATTAAAAGCTACACCGAGATGCCCGAGTGGCTGCCTCTCTGGCGGAATGATATGACCCTGACCGAGCTCATCGATCTGTTCAAAGATCAGCCCTTTGATTTTGCGCCCGGCGAAAGGTGGTACTACAACAATTCAGGGTATATCCTCCTCGGTGCCATCATCGAAAAGGCTTCCGGCCAGCCCTACGAGGAATTTATCCAGGAGCGCATCTTCGATCCGCTGGGAATGGAGCATTCCTGTTACGGCAGTGCCACCCGCATCATCAAACGGCGGGCAGCAGGATATCAGCCAACTACCGATGGCTTTCAAAATGCCGCCTATCTCAGCATGACCCAACCCTACGCCGCCGGATCACTACTCTCCAATGTGGATGACATGTTCCGCTGGCATCAGGCCCTGCAATCAGGCTCCCTGCTCCCACTGGAAACCCTTAATAAGGCTTTTGCCCCCTATATCCTCCCTGATGGCACCTCCACCGGATACGGCTATGGGTGGACTCTGGCTGATTATGAAGGACGCCGCACCATCGAACACGGGGGTGGAATCAACGGCTTCACCACCTATGTCATCTATGCACCCGCTGATGATATTTTTGTTGTCATCCTGACTAATAACGAGGGAAAGGATCCCGCCCTTACGGCTGTAAAAACCATGGCCCAGGCCCTGGGCCAACCTTACCGGGAACCGGTCGCCATCGAGATTGATCCCGAAATACTGGAATCGTACGTGGGCGTATACGAAATAAGCCCTGATCGGGAACGGATTATTACCCGTGACAGTACGCAACTGTTTTCCCAGGTTACCGGCGGGAGCCGGCAGAAAATCATGCCGCTCTCCCCCACTGAATTCTTCTTCGAATCCGGTGGCTTCTCCCGGCTTGAGTTCGTAACCGAAAGTGACGGACAGGTGGTTTCGGCCCTGCTCCACCGGCGTGCCGGGCCACCGGTGGTGGCTCATCGAACTGACAAACCGCTACCGGCTGAGCGCACTGCCATCACCCTTGACCCGGCGCTCTATGACCGCTACAGCGGCGAGTATGAACTGGCACCCGGTTTTTCGATCCAGGTGTGGCGCGAGGATGACCGTTTGCTGCTCCGGGCTACCGGCCAGGAATCCGCCGAGATCTTCCCTGAATCGGAGACCATGTTTTTCCTGAAAGTGGTTGATGCCCGGATCGAGTTTGTGCTCAATGAAACCGGGGAGGCAACCGGGATCATCCTGCACCAGGGCGGGCAGCAACTGCCGGGCAGGAAGATTCAATAACATGCCCTCGCTCCCTTCTCGCCCCCTCACCGTCATTGCCCACGTGGACATGAATACCTTCTTCGTCTCCGTGGAGCGGCTGAAGGACCCCTCCCTGGAAGGGAAGCCGGTAGTAGTTGGCGGTGAACCCGGGAGGCGTTCGGTGGTGTCCTCCGCCTCGTATGAAGCCCGGCGCTACGGCATTCATTCGGCCATGCCCATGACCGCGGCCGTCCGTCGCTGCCCGGACCTGATCGTAGTACCACCCAACTTCCACGACTACCAGCAGTACCACCAGCAGGTCAAGGCCATCCTGGCTGACTTCACCCCCACCCTGGAGATGACCTCCATCGACGAGGGCTACCTGGACCTTACCGGAACTGAGCAGCTGTGGGGACCGCCAGCCGCAACGGGCCAACGCATCCGGCAACGCATCCTGGCGGAAACCGCCCTGCCGGCTTCCATCGGCATCTCGTCCAACAAGCTGGTCAGCAAGGTGGCCAGCGATCTGGCCAAGCCCACCGGCGACCCTCGGAGAGGCGGAGCGTCTATTGCTGGGAAGGGAGGGGGGCGTACTGGGCTTGTCGAAGTACGACACCCGTTTATCGCCAGCGAGGGGGTAATAGTGGTACCACCAGGGGCGGAAGCGGCCTTCCTGGCTCCGCTGCCCCTGTCACACCTGCCCGGCTGTGGGAAAATGACCCTCCCCAGGCTTCAAACCCTTGGCCTGGGCACTATCGGCGAGCTGGCTGCGCGCGATGAAGCGGAACTGGTGACGCTTTTCGGAGAGGTAGGACGCCTGCTCTGGCAGCGGGCCAACGGGCAGGGCTCCCAGACCCTGGAAACCGAGCGCCAGCGCAAGTCCATCAGCAAAGAGACCACCTTCGCCGAAGACGTCCAGGACCTGGGTCATTTCCGCTCCGTTTTGCACCACCTGATAGAGGAAATATCCGCCAAGCTGCGGCGGCGGGGTGAGGCGGCCCGCACCGTCACCTTGAAGCTGCGCTACGCAAATTTCGAAACCCACACTTTCTCCCGGTCGCTGCAAGAGCCGGCAAACACGACGGCAGCCATATTCGAAGCGGCCGGCCAGCTGCTTAAAACTAACTGGTCCCTCAAGCGGCCGGTGCGGCTCATAGGAGTGAGTGTATCCAACCTGATGAAGGGGCAAGTTTCCGAATGGTTCCCTTCGGGACAGGAGGACCTGTTTGATCAGGAAAGTCAGGCCGCGGCCCGCCGCATCGCTATTGTGGACGAAATCCGGGAGCGCTTTGGCAAAGACAGCCTGGTGACCGGCGAGAGCCTGCATCTGTTGAAAAAGGACCACCACTGAGACATGGCCACGCTGCCGAACTTCCTGGTCGTGGGCGCGGCCAAGTCCGGGACCACTTCCCTGTACCACTACGTGAACCAGCATCCGGACATCTACATGAGTCCGGTCAAGGAACCCGAATACTTCTCATTCATGGGACAGGAGGTGCATTTCATTGGCCCCGGCGGCCAGAGCATGAACTTCGGCATCATTAACGATGCCGAGGCATATGCCGCCCTGTTTGAAGACCTTTCCGGTGAGAAAGCCATCGGGGAGTGTTCCACCTCCTACCTGTTCCTACCTCAGGCTGCGGCCAATATTCACCACGCTATCCCCCACTGCCGGATCATCATGATTCTACGCCACCCGGTGGAGCGCACCTTCTCACATTATCTGGACCACGTCCGGGCACTCTGTGAAGACCTGCCATTCGAAGACGCTATTGCAGCTGAACAGACCCGGGCGGACAACGGCTGGCGCTGGGGCTATCAGTATACCGGGCACAGCAGGTATTACGCACAGGTGAAGCGCTACTATGATCGATTCCCCGCGGAAAACGTAAGGATTTATCTATTCGACCGGCTGCAACAGGACCCCCACGGACTGATGGCCGATGTGTACCGCTTTCTAAATGTAGACGACACCTTCCGGCCCAACGTCAGCAAGGTCTACAATCCCAGCGGCTTGCCCCGACGCATCTGGCTGCAGAAGCTGCTGGTCAAACCCAATCCTTTAAAGACACTGATCAGACCTCTCCTGCCCCGGCACTGGCGGCGGCGGATCATTCAAAGCCTGACCCGAGCCAATCTGATCCGAACCACGATGGAACCTGAAGCCCGACAGCGGTTGACAGAGCTCTTGCGGGAAGATACCCTGGCTTTGCAGGACCTCATCGGCCAGGACTTGTCTAATTGGCTGGTGTAATCCTTGCCGATTGATCTGAACAGATTAAGTCTGTAGATTCCGTACTGCGGACACCCTTCGGCTGCCAACGCCGTAGACAATACGGGGCGGATGGTAGTAATCGAGTTCAGGGCTTTAATCATATGGAGGAAGGTAAAATGACCACCACGCGCACTTCCGGAATCCCAGGGTTATACTGGTTCCTGCTGGTCCTGTTTGCCTTAGGAGCCGTCGGATGCGTATCGAAAAGCAAATACGATGACAAAGCGGCCCAGGTTGAGAAACTGCGTCAGAAAGCGGCCGATTTGAACCAGCAGAATCAACAGCTGGAAGCCCGGGTACAGGTGTTGGAAGGCCAACTGCTCACCGTTGTCGGTGAAAAGGGCTTCCTGGAGGTACGCATCGATTCGCTGGTCAAACAGACGGCCGCCGATCTCGAGCGTCTCCACGCTTTCCAACAGCAGCTGGAGCAGAGCCTGCGGGCGGAAATCGACCGCGGAGAGATCACCATCGCCGAACTGCGGGGTCGGCTCTCCATAAACATCGTAGATCAGATCCTGTTCCTCTCAGGCGAAACCGAGGTACGGCAGAAAGGTCAGGAGGTACTGAATCGGGTTGGAGATGTCTTGAAGAATGTCAAGCGCCAGCGGATCCAGATCGCGGGACACACGGACAACGTGCCGGTCGGGGAGAAGCTCCAGCATCTTTATGCCACCAACTGGGAGCTCAGCACGGCGCGCGCTACCACCGTTACCCGTCTGCTGATCGAGAAGTACGGTGTGAATCCCAAGCTGGTTGCGGCAGCAGGATACGCCGAGTACAAGCCCGTGGCTTCCAACGAGACCAAGGCCGGTCGTGCGAAGAACCGGCGCATCGAGATCATTTTGACGCCAGTGGAGACCGGCAGGACAGCAGTATTCATACGGTAGCTCTCAGGAAACCGGCGCGACCCGACTTTCACGAATTGGCCCCCTTGTCCGGGTAACCTTTCGTATCAGCGCGATCCACACGCTGCTTACCTGCATGGTCAAGACGATGGTCGCGATAGCAGCCTGAAAGCCGAAATCGCTAATCATCTCGGCCTGGTGACCGACGGTTGCCGAGTAAGACACCTACGAGGAAGTAGGTGATGATCTGGGGTTAACGGAATCGCTGCAGAAGGGCGCCGAGAACCAGGATGGCGAATGCCGTCCCTGCCAGTGTAATCATCAGTGGACTCATATTCATGGCCTGACGAACTCCCTAAACGTGGAAAGGCGCACCAAGAAGCTGGCAAGCTGGGTTAAATTCAGTTCACATGGTCTCGCGCCCCAAATACACGCTATTGGCAAACGTAACCTTTCCTGAACCGTTAGCCAAAGTTAATGATCCCCGCCTGAAAAACCGCTTCCAGCCCTGGGACGGCCAGCCCGCGGATGTGGTTCTGATTGGCATACCGTTTGATCTGGGTGTGGAGCTGGGTGGGGGTCGGCTGGGAGCCGCGGGCGGTCCCACGGCCTTCCGCCAGGCCATGCTACGTTTCGGTACAACCTATGATGCCGAACAGGATATCGACTTCGACCATTTGCGGCTGGCCGACGCCGGCGACCTGGAAGTAGTCCCGGACGACGTGGGTGCCACCCATGAGCGTCTGGCCGAGGTGACAGCTGCGATCCTGGCGGCGGGCGCGGTGCCCATCATCATCGGCGGCGGACACGACAGCACCTTCGGCTCGGTCACAGCACTGATGGCCAAGTATCCCTCCGTAGCCGGCATCAATGTAGACGCCCATCTGGACCTGCGGGAAGTGGTGGACGGGCGTATTTCCAGCGGCACCCCTTTCCGCCGGATCCTGGAGGAGCTGCACCTGCCGGGGGAGAACCTGGTGGAATTCGGGCTACACGGCAATGTCAATTCCCACGCTCACATGCAATATGCCAAGGAACAGGGGGTCCGCTGCTGGACTCGCGGTCAGCTGCGGGATCAGGTTACGGCCACGATCTTTTTCCGGGAGCTCCAGCAATTGAGCGACCGAGCGAACACACTCTTCATATCGATTGACCTGGACGTCTTCGCCGCAGCATACGCGCCGGGCGTCTCGGCACCCGGCACGGAAGGCCTGACACCGGAAGAGGGGCGCCAGCTGGCTTTCCTGGCAGGCCGTCATCCCGGCGTCCGGCTGTTCGAATTGATGGAGCTTAATCCGCTATTCGATGCGGACGGGCGCACCAGCCGGCTGGCGGTGATGCTGCTGTGCGCCTTCCTGGCCGGTCTAGCCACTCGTAAGGCGGCAACGCGGGCCGGGAAAAAGGAGTCGCGATGAACGACCAGGAAATTATCTTAAACGAGCGTAAAAAGTACGACTGCCGGTGTGATATTGGCGCCGAGCTGGCCCGCTACGGCCGGCCCCTGCACCTGGCCGCTAAACCCACCAAGCCGCCAAACGCCCCTATCGGTACCACCAGAACCGCCGCCACCTGGGACGCCGAAGCCGCCAAACGCATGCTGCTCAACAACCTGGACCCCGCCAACGCCGCCGACTGGGAACAGCTCATCGTCTACGGTGGTACCGGCCGCGCCGCCCGCAACTGGCACGAGGTCCACAAGATCACCGCGGCCCTCGACCAGCTGGCCGCGGATGAGACCCTCTGCGTCCAGTCCGGGCGGGCGGTATACGTCGCCCGGACCTATCCCCACGCCCCGCGGGTGATCATCGCCAATTCTAACCTCGTCCCCCGCTGGGCCACCCAGGAGCATTTCGATGAGCTGGACCGGGCCGGCCTGATGATGTACGGCCAGATGACCGCCGGCTCCTGGATCTACATCGGCACCCAGGGCATCCTGCAGGGCACCTACCAGACCTACCTGGCCGCCGCCGAAAAGCATTACCGGGTCCCGACCCTCAAAGGCAAGTTGATCCTCACCGCGGGCATGGGAGCCATGAGCGGAGCCCAGCCCCTGGCCGTGACCATGAACGAGGGGGTGATCCTCGACGTGGAGGTCCGGCCCGAGCGCATCGAGCGCAAGGTCAAAGAGGGCTACTGCGACCACATGGCCGCCTCCCTCGACGAGGCCCTTTCCTGGGCGGACGAAGCCCGCAGTAAAGGCAAGCCCCTCTCCATCGGCCTGGTTGGCAACGCCGCCGAGGTCTATCCCGCCCTGGTGCAGCACGGCACTATTCCCGACATCGTCTCCGACCAGACCCCCGCCCACGACCTGGGCGCCTACGTGCCCATCGGCGATCTGCAGCAGCTGGACGAGCTGCGCGTGCGGAACCTGGCCGAGTACCACCGCCGCTCGCTGGACAGCATCGCGAAGCATGTGGCGGCCATCCTTGATATGCAGCGCCAGGGTGCCGTGGCCTTCGACTACGGCAACAACCTGCGCGCCCAGGCGGAGCAGGCGGGAGTGGACATCCGGCAATCCGATGGTGCCTACCGCTACCCTGGCTTCGTCCCGGCCTACATCCGGCCCCTCTTCTGCCGGGGCATGGGCCCCTTCCGCTGGGCCGCCCTCTCCGGTGATCCCGCCGACATCCACACCATCGATGAGCAGCTCACCCGCCTATTTCCGGACGACGAGGGTCTGCACCGCTGGCTTCGCCTGGCAGCGGAAAAGGTCCCCTTCCTGGGCCTGCCCACCCGTATCTGCTGGCTGGGCTACGGCGACCGGGCCCGCTTCGGCGAAGCCATCAACGGCCTCATCGCCGACGGCAAGGTCTCGGCACCCATCGTCATCGGCCGCGACCACCTGGATACCGGCTCCGTGGCCTCCCCGGACCGCGAGACCGAAGGCCTGCTGGACGGCTCCGATGCCGTCGCCGACTGGCCCCTGCTCAACTTCGCCCTTAACACCGCTGCCGGGGCCTCCTGGGTAGCATTCCATCACGGCGGCGGGGTGGGCATCGGCAATGCCCTCCATGCCGGGATGGTCATTGTGGCCGACGGCACCCCCGAGCGGGCCGAGCGTCTGGAGCGGGTGCTCACCGTCGATCCCGGCATCGGGGTCGCCCGCCACGCACTCGCCGGCTACGCAGAGGCCCAACAGACCGCCAACGAGAAAGGCATCCGGCTGCCGTGACCGCCGACCTGCTGATCATTAACGCCGCCGAAGTGGTGTCCTGCGCCGGCTTCTCCGAGCACCCTGCCCGGGGAAAGCAGCAGGCTGAGCTGGGGATAATTAAGGATGGGGCTGTTGCCATCGCCAACGACAGAATCCTGGCAACGGGGAAAAGTGCCGCCCTGCGCAAGGCTTACCCTGTAGCCGACGATAAGGTTATTGATGCCCGGGGCGGCGTGGTGCTGCCGGGCTTCGTGGACTCCCATACCCACCTGATCTTCGCCGGGGACCGGGCCGACGAGTGGGAAGCCCGGATGCAGGGCAAGCCCTACCTGGAGATTCTGCGTGAAGGTGGCGGTATCCTGCGGACGGTTCGTGAAACCCGCCAGGCTTCCTTCAATGACCTGCTCGATCAGGCCCGAACCTGGGCCCGGCGCTGCCTGCAATATGGCACCACCACCATCGAGATCAAGAGCGGCTACGGCCTGGACCGCGACACTGAGCTCAAAATGCTGGAAGTAGCCCGGGCCCTCGGCGATGAAGGTCCCCAGCGGGTGGTCGCCACCTATCTGGGCGGCCACGTGGTGCCACCGGAGCACACCGCCCAGCGCAGCGCCTATCTGGAGCTGGTCGAGGCCACCGCCGCCGAGGTGAAAGAGCAGGGTCTGGCCCAATTCTTCGACGTGTTTTACGAAGAGGAAGCCTTTACCCTGGCCGAGACCGAACGCCTGCTGACCTACGCCCGGGACCTGGGCTTTGAGCTTAAGCTCCACGCCGAGCAGTTCACCTCCTCAGGGGCCGCCGCCCTGGGGGCCCGCCTGGGTGCGGTCTCAGTAGACCACCTGGAACATATCGACACCGCCGGTCTGGATGCACTGGCCTCCACACCTAGCCCCCCCATCGCCGTGCTCCTGCCGGCGGTGTCCTTCCACCTGAGCCTGCAACAATACGCCCCGGCCAGACAAATCATCGACGCCGGCCTCCCCCTGGCCCTGGCCACCGACTTCAATCCCGGCTCATCCTTCACCCCCTCCATCCCCATGGTCATCGCCCTGGCCTGCCGCCAGCTTAAAATGAGCGTGGCCGAGGCTATCGTAGCCACCACCATCAACGCCGCCCACGCCCTCGGTATAGGGGCCGAAACCGGCAGCCTGGAGCCGGGCAAACGCGCCGACCTAATCATCTGCGATGTGCCCGACCACCGCTGGCTGGGCTACGCCTTCGGGTGGAACCCGGTGCGGGAGGTGTTGGTCGGCGGGAAACTCGAACAGACCTGACGTTTGGCGGAGGGACCACCTCATGAAATCAGATAACCGGTATTTGGGCATGCATCTCCTGATAACACTCCTCCTGCTGCTGATCTTAGGGGGGCCGGCCTGGCTCCCAGGTCAGGACGAAGACGAGAGCAACGTTTACATCAAGGAGCACTACACCAAGAGGGAGGTCCGTATCCCCGTACGTGACGGAGTGGCGCTCTTTACAGCCATCTACACGCCGAAGGACACCACCCGGCGCTATCCCATCCTGATGTATCGGACCCCTTACAGCGTCAGCCCCTACGGGGAGGATCGGTACCCCCACTCCCTCGGCCCGAGCAGGCTCTTCGCTGAGGAGGGCTACATTTTCGTTTATCAGGATGTGCGCGGGCGTTTCATGTCCGAGGGCGAGTTCGTCAATATGACCCCCCACGTGGCCAACAAGGAAACCAGCCAGGATATCGATGAGAGCACGGATACGTATGACACCATTGAGTGGCTCCTGCAGAACATCCCCGACCATAACGGAAAGGTAGGCCAGTGGGGCATTTCCTACCCCGGCTTCTACTCCGCGGCCGGGATGATCGACGCTCACCCGGCCCTGGTGGCGGTATCGCCCCAGGCACCCGTCGCGGACTGGTGGTTCGACGACTTCCACCATCACGGTGCCTTCTTCCTGCCGCATACCTTCAATTTCTTCTCAACATTCGGTCTGCCTCGCGACAGTCTGACCACTGAATGGACATCCCGGTTCAAGCACGGCACCCCGGACGGCTACCAGTGGTTCCTCGACGTGGGACCGCTGGGCAACCTCGAGGAGCATTACCTGAAGGGACGAGTGCCCTTCTGGACGGAGACCACCGGTCATCCCAACTACGAAGAATTCTGGCAGGCCATGAATATTGTGCCGCACCTGCAGAACGTGGCACCGGCAGTGATGACCGTGGGCGGCTGGTTTGATGCGGAGGATCTCTACGGGCCCCTCCATATCTATCGCTCCATCGAGGAACAGAACCCGGACATCTATAACATTCTGGTCATGGGCCCGTGGCAGCACGGCGGCTGGGGCCGCAGCGACGGCGACTGCCTGGGCAACGTAACGTTCGGAGAGAAAACCTCCATCTTCTACCGGGAAAACATCGAGCTGCCCTTCTTCAACCATTACTTGAAGGGTAAAGGGGAACCGGATTTGCCCGAGGCGTACATGTTTGAGACCGGGGCCAATCGCTGGCGCACCTTCGACCGTTGGCCCCCGGTGAATGTGGAAGTACGCCACCTGTATTTCCATGCCGACGGCCGCATTTCCTTCGATCCGCCCCCCAGCCGGAAAAGGGCTTACGACGAATATATCAGCGACCCCGAGCATCCGGTGCCCTTCACTCAGGACATCGCCATCGGAATGACCCGCGAGTACATGACCGACGACCAGCGCTTCGCCGCCCGCCGACCCGACGTG